>SABI01000483.1 GCA_009929055.1 Spirochaetia bacterium
GGAAAATCCGAGACAACATTTGCACCTTTAGACCAAGCAAAACGAGGCGAAGCTGCCAAGATGATATATGGGATGTTAAAAATAAACTAACATAAACTAACCTTTCATATAACCCAGTTATAATTATTATTTACATAACTGAGGAGCGAGACAAAGATAAAAGCTTTTAAAAATAAGGTAAATATAAAAAAGGCCAGCCGATAATTTGCATAAAGCAATCTACGGCTGGTCTAAATTTTATTCAGAAAAGAGATTTCTAATATAATATCCTATTTCCCGAAAGTACAGTTAGGGTAGTGGCATATTTCACAGTTCATACAAAGGCCACCATGGGCCAACTTCTTTATCTCACCTCTAGTAGGTATTTCTCCTGCCAGTAGCCTTGGAACTATAAGGTCAAAGATACTTACACCACTATACATAACGCAACCGGGAAGGCCGACTACCGGTATTTTATCTATATAGGCAAGCATGAACATGGCTCCTGGAAGCACTGGCGCTCCATAAGTAACGATATGGCCACCTGCTCTCCTTATGCCGGAGGGAGTAAGGTCATCGGGATCAACAGACATACCTCCAGTTACGCCAATAATCTCAGCACCTTCGTCTATAAGCTGGTGAATTTTAGCGGCAATCATATCTTCATCATCGTCTGCAAAAACTTGATTGATAACTTCACTTCCAAGGGCAGAAAACTTAGCCCGTAAAACAGGGCCAAAGCCATCTTTGATTTTACCTGAGTAAACCTCACTTCCGGTGGTAACGATTCCCACCTTCATTGGCTTAAGGGGTTTAACCTGAATGACAGTTCCCTCTTTACATATATCCTCTGCACTCTCAACAACCCCGGGGTTCACAAAAAGAGGGATAACTCTTGTGCCGGCCACCTTCATATCCTTCTCAACAATCTGATTTTCTTTAATGGCAGCAAACATAATGTCATCTTGGTCTATTAGACGGCCCAGTAAATCTTCGTTTATTTTCAAAAGTCCTTTGCAATCCGAAAAGATCTCAACTTTTCCTTCGCTTGGTGAAGTTAATCTTACACCCTCTCCAATAGAAGCCTTTGCAATTCTCAAAGCGGCTTCGTCTTCATGTACATCGGTGTCTCCCTTTTCAACCACATAAAGATGGCGTTTTCCCATGGAAATTAATACTGGGATATCTTCTTCTTTTATGATGTGGCCTTTTTTAAATCTTGGTCCTTTGTACTCTCCGGGAATAATTTGGGTCAGGTCATGGGCCAACACGGTTCCAATTGATTGTTCTACTGGGATCTCTTTCATAAATTACATTCCTCTCTAGTTAATCTATTAACTTAGGGTCTCTATTTAGTATAACCGAGTTACTATTATTCAACATCTAAAACATCTAATACGTACACATCTAAGTATGTATCATTAAAAAGACACAAGATTTAGGCTGCCTCTGGGGACATAGAAGGATTTCATTTCCTCTAAAGGTATTCCCAAAAGGTTACATAGAATTATACGTATTCCTCCTGAGTGAGCCACCAAAATCAAATCCCTTGATGGGTATTTCTTTACATATTCGCCTAATCTTTTCATGACTCTGTACTGAAGGTCATAGAAGTTTTCTCCCTGATAGCCACTTTTATAGGAGAGAAGG
>SABI01000484.1 GCA_009929055.1 Spirochaetia bacterium
TAACGTAGCATCATCTCGACCATAATCCTTTGGTTCGTATCTACTATTTTCAGTATCTAAATCCAGAGCATCTACTCCAGTTCTTTTTATAACTTCCGCAATAGCATTCTTATCGCCTTTAAACACATCTATCATCAAGTTAATTTGGTCATGACTCAACTTAGCTTGCTCAATAGCGTCTATTGTTTTTCTCCACGGTTTCATTGCTTGAGTTTTTCTAGTATAATCCATTGCTTGTCCAAATACTTTTGGGAACATATCACGCATCTCCGCTTCTGTTAACTCATACTCTTTACCGTTTGCTTTAAACTTTAGTTTTTGTATTTCTGTTGTTTGAGGTATGTCAATATCATCCACTTCGTCAGTTTGTTCTGTCTCTCCATCAGTAACTCCGTCAAGTTCTTCAGGGTTAGTATCAGAATCTGCCTCAGCATTATCAATCCCACTATCTGCACCATCTAAATCATCATCGGATTCCGCTTCTTCCGGTTTATCCAACTCTAGTGGTTCATTATCCTCTACATCCATCTCTACATCTTCTTCTGTGTAGTTATCTTCTATATCCGTAATAGGGCTTTCAAGAGAAGCTTTTGCTTCCGCAAAGGCTTTATCTAAGTCATCATCGCTTAGATTAAATAAATCTTCTTCTCTCATCTATTACTCCTCTACCGATTCTTCATCTTCTTCTTCTTCAGTAGTTCCCATACTTTTGATATCGATAAAGAAGTGTTGTAGTTGGCTAACTGCTACAAGCTGTTCCATTACATCCGGTCTATATCCATTAGTCTTAACGTAAGGTGACGCTAATCTACTAACACCATTTATTGCATGGTTCTTAAAGTATCCTTCAAGTATAACTTTTTGAAAGTCTGCATTTGTTTCCAGTCTCTCCAACGCTTGTTTTAGTCCAACCCAGTAGTTGTACTCCTTAATTTCTGCTTCTGTTGCTGTTAATTCACTATCAGCTATAGTTTGGTTACTCATATTTGAGTCCTCCTAAGTTATTGATTTATTGAATTTAGCTGTGACAACTAATTTCTGCAGACATTCTACTATAAACTACCTTAAAGTATTCTTAAATAAACTCTCTACTAAATTAATACTAGACAGCTTACTATCTGAACCGAGGTTCTTCAACCTCAGTAGCAGAACTTACCGTCTTACGACAACTCAGTCAAAAGATATTGAGTCTTATAAAATAAGCTTTGAATTTCTTGATAAATATTCTCTAAAGCTCTATTACTACAACTCTCTGCTAACACATCCATCTGTTTTAGATAAGAAGCTAACATACCTATTGGGTCATTAGCATTACCTATCATATTAACAAAAGGAATACCCAGCTTACCGTACAATCCTTGAGCATTCTCTGCAAACGTATCCGTTAAGTCTACTATTCCATCATAAAACTCATTCAACGCCACATGCGTTGCATAACTAGAAGTCTTTAGGTGCGCTAAATGTGATGCTGTTCGCACCGACATAAGTAATCCTATTAACTTCGCTATTTCATCTTTACCACTTTTCTTTATATTCATTTGTGCTAATCCTGCCATTTTAGTCCTTTTATTTTAATATTGTCCACTCAATGAAGAACTCGCCAACCCACTTTGCTCTGGTGAAGGAGCC
>SABI01000485.1 GCA_009929055.1 Spirochaetia bacterium
TGAATGAAGTACTGAAGTCTAGTTGCAAGAGTATCAGCAGCACCACCATCACCAACTTTACTAAGAACTACTAAAGTAGAAAAATCTAGACTCTTAACAAGTTCTAGAGCTGCTTCTAGATCTGTAGAAGCATAGGTTGATGTTGCCCCCGCTGCTAAAATAAATTCTCCTGGGTCTGTTTTATCCCCTGCTACGAATGGATAACTTGAACCAGCAGCATCAGTTGCTGTTCCAATTGTGAAACCTTGAGCAAAAACCTTATCAGTAGTAGCCCAAGCTACAAGTTCAGCAAAAGTTGTGACTTCTGGAGACTGTGCAACAAGCTCTGGTTTTGAATTCTCTTTAGTTACTTCATCATAAGCAATACCATCTGAGTAGTTTCCCTTAAAAGTTCCTCTCCAGAACTTAAAGATAAACTTTGAAGTTGAACGAACTCCAGCTTCAATTGTAAGTCCATAACCAGAAGCTAATCCAGTTGAACCACTTACAGCAACTCCATTTGAAGTAGTACCTTCATCTTTTACTTTAAAAGTAAGAACTACAGGAGCTGTCAATGGAATAGTAAGAACAGGAGCTGTACTAGTCAATGCATTAATGTAGTAGAGTTCTGAAATACCACTAACTCCAGTAGATCTACTAGGTCTGAAGAGTGGGGTTGTTATGTGATAAAGTTTACCAGCACGAAGAAGACCTTGTGCTTGTCCAAGTCCTCTAAGTCTGTATAAAGAATCAGCCCCTTTAGTCAGCTCACCATTTACTGAGCCTCCAAAAGAGTTATTTGGGTCAACGTTTACTATTAAAGCCTTTGAGTATGGAGCTGCTATAATAGGTGTATCCATCAGAGATTTTACTGCTGAGTAGACTCCTGGAAGCTTAACCTGTCTCCCGTTAAAATAATGAGAAGTCGCCATTTCTTTTATTTATTAATTACAATATTACGTTCTTTGAACTTCGATTTCCACTCTTTTAGGGTGAATTCATCTTCACTCTTAAAGAGTTTCAAACAAACAAAAGTATATGCTTCTGAAAGCCCAAAGTGATTTATTGCCCCTTTGAGTGTATATTTATCTTCTTTTCTCTTTAAACTCATGACTTTAATTATTTACAACAAAACCAGTAACAGCACGTTTCTTCGTAAGTGATGGGGCTTCATAACTATAAATACAATCAATATTTAGAGCCTTTGCATAGATACCCATGGGCATCAACCCATCACTAAAGATAATATCCCCTCCAGATAGCTTAGCATTTCTTAAACCATTCTGCTCTAAGAAATTCATATTACCTTGAAAAGCCATTTTCATTACATTGTACATAATAGCAACCTCGAAGGTATTGTCACTAGTAAAGATCATACTAAACTTAGCTTGATAGCTTCTTGTTGAAACTACTCTATAGTCTAGACTAGTAGGGTCGTCAAATCTCTCTTCAGCACCATCAAGAGTATTTCCTGTATCTCCCCCATGACTTTCACTTGGCATATTCAAGTGAATAGTTGGGAGATTAGCTCTGTCTCTATTAAAAAATAAGTGGGTTTCAATAGCTCTCTGGCTGTCTTTTTTTCTTAAGAAGATTGAAACAGCATTTTCATAAAAATTGTAGTTATTTAACTTACACTCTTCAAATAT
>SABI01000486.1 GCA_009929055.1 Spirochaetia bacterium
CCCCAACCGAAAGAGCATCAGAATTTCTTAAAGAAGAACTAAGAAATAGATTTAAATAGAAAAACCAAAGAGAATTATGACAGTAAGAGAATTATCAGAAAAACTAAACCTTAGAGTCATTTCTGGCGAAAAAGGATTAGATAATAAGATAGATGGAGGATATACCTCTGATTTATTAAGTGATGTTATGGGTAATGCAGAGATGGGACAATTGTGGATAACCCTTCAAACTCATAAGAATATTATGGCAATAGCATCCTTAAAAGAACTTGCTTGTATTGTACTTGTAAAAGACCTTGAGCCAAATGCCGACACAATAGAACAAAGCAATGAAGAGGGCATCCCAATTCTTTCGACCAGCAAAGAAGCATTTGAAATAACTGGAGAGATCTATTCATTACTACAATAAAGTAATGCAATCCTTTAAGGCCGACTTGCATATTCACACTGTTCTTTCGCCTTGTGGTGATTTGGAAATGAGTCCCACTAATATTATTGCTAAGGCTAAGGAGAAGCAATTGGATTGTATTGCAATAACCGACCATAATTCTACTCTTCACTGTAAACTAACCAAAGAATTAGGAGAAAAAGAAGGTATTTTAGTTATAATGGGAGCTGAGGTAACCTCTAAGGAAGAAGCTCACTGTCTTTGTTTCTTTGAGGATGAGGAAAGCTTGGATAAATTTCAAGAATGGCTTGATGAGAAACTCCCTAAAATCCCTTTGGATGAGGAAAGGTTTGGATACCAATTGGTGGTGAATCAAGATGAAGAGATAATAGACCAAAAAGAGTTTTTATTAATTAATGCAATAGATGCCGACCTTGATACAATCTTTGAAAAGGTGGAATCATTAAATGGTTTATTTGTCCCAGCGCATGTTAATAAGGCAGCAAACAGCTTAACCTCTCAATTAGGTTTTGTCCCACCCGATATTAAAGCTCATGCTTTGGAAATATCAAGGCATATTTCTAAGATAAACTTCTTAAAGAAGTATGCTTATCTAAAGAAATTCCAATTTATACAAGATTCTGACTCTCATTTTATCGACTCCATAGGAGACACTTATTGCAATCTGGTTATGGAAGAGCTTAGCTTTAGGGAGTTTCGCCAAGCAATTTGCGGCAAGGATGGGCGTTATATAGAAACAATAATTAATTAGAAATGAAAGACCTTTCACTACATATATTAGATTTACTTCAAAACTCAACAGTTGTTGATTCAACCCTTATTGAATTAGAAATAGAGGATAGCTTAAAGGATAATATTTTCCGCTTTACTATTACCGACAATGGGAGAGGTATGAGTAAAGAATTTCTTGAAAAAGTAACTGACCCTTATAGCACTACTCGAACAACAAGAAAGGTAGGCTTAGGACTTCCTCTTATTAAGATGAACGCTGAGCAGTGCAATGGAGGATTTATGATTGAGAGTGAATTAGGGAAGGGGACTAAACTATCTTTTTGGTTTGAACATAATAATATCGATCGCCCTCCTATGGGTGATTTAGCTGGAGTGTTTGTTCTAACAATTGCTCAAAACGAAGAGATTCGCTTTATTATGAACTATAAGACAGATAAGGACATCTATATATTCGATACTCAAGAAATAAAAGAAGCTCTTGATGG
>SABI01000487.1 GCA_009929055.1 Spirochaetia bacterium
AGCTTCATCTAATACTTTATTAGCCCAGAATCGAACATCGTCATTTTCATCTTTACTGTTTCTTTCCGCACACGTCAAGATCGCTTTAAGATCTCCTAACCCCATAAAAACCATTGTATAAAGAATTTTCAAAGCCCGATCTTTCAAAAAGAAATATTTATCACCAGACGCATTCTCTAAAGCAATGCTATGGATATCATCAAGATCTCCTTGATAACCTTTCTCAAGAGCCACTCGAACAACTTTTAATGCCCAGAATTCAAAATAAGCATTCTTCTTATTAGGATCTTTCTCTTTAAGGATCTTCAACGCATTCGAAACCTTTTCCTTAAGTTCTTCTTCCTTATCTTTCTTTTCAACCTCTTGATTCTTTTCTTTCTCTTTAGACTCTGAATTCTTATCCAGACTCTTTTCGATATCCTTAGCATCATTTAACAACTTATTTAAAGAATACGATTCAATGAAAAACTTGTCTTTTTCTCTCATGCCTCTATTCTTGAGCATCCTAATCTGACTAATTAATTGAGCCACCCAGAAACTATAATCTTCATCACCGTTCTTCTTTCTCAAGCCCTCAAACAAGTCATTAAGCAATTCCTTAGGATGATCCATATTATTTAAAAGAATAGATAAAATGTTATACGACCACATCCTCCCTGCGGGCTCTCTTTTCTTTATATTATTTAAGACAGGACTCCAAACATATTGATAGTCTTTATACTTATCTTCCTTTAACGCCTCTCTTATCACTTTTAAAGCTCTTAAACGCACTTGAGACTTTTCATGCTGGTCCTTTAATTTATCTACTGCTATTTCAACGATCTGACCGATAAGACCATCCTTATACCCTTTATAAATAATAGCTCTCAAAATAATGAACATCTTCAACCGCACATGGGAATTCTCATGATCCTTAAAACGCATAACAGCTCTAATAAGCCTCTCTTTGTCTTGATAATCCGCATGCGTTGCATAATAATAAACATCTAAGACCTCTAACGGATATTCTTGTTTATATCGATCTAAAAGATCGAACGCTTCTTTCTCTCGAACAAAGATCATGGCCTTGACTGACTCAATATATTTCCTTATAAGGTCCTCTTTATGATCCACCTTTTTCTCTATCAACCTGCGCTTTTCATCCAAGAATTCCTTATTCTTTTGGATCCTCGAGAACAACTTAATAGCCAACGATTGCGCCGCCTCATCTTTGATCAATATCAAATTGTCGATAATATAATTTGTCATGGATTCACAAAGCATTGTGGCATATTCGATGATCGGCAAATAAGCAAGGATATGCTCTGAATGTAACAACATTAAGACATCCTTCTTGATGTCTTCTTCTTTCTCTTTGGAAAGGATCATTTTCGCGGCAACGAACTCAAAGAAAGATTGATGGAAGAACTTTATTTCATGAGCTTTTGTTTCCTCTAAAATACCTTCTGCCTTTAAACTATCTAAGGCGCGTTGTCCAACAATATCGCTGGTAAACTGATTAAAATCATCACCCCCAAATCCTTTTTCTTTAAGATCATAATGGATCCTTAGAACGCCTCGTTTAAGCATCAGCAAAGCCAAGAACATAACGATCTCTTCTTTACGTTTAGCTATACTATTTTTC
>SABI01000488.1 GCA_009929055.1 Spirochaetia bacterium
CCAGGAAGTGTCCAGTTCATAAATTTTTCTATTAGTCCTTCTGCATCAATAGAAAGTTTCTTTGGTAGATGACTTTGGTCTGGGTCATAGATACTTCCATCAGTAGTAAGAATATATGGCTTCCCCTCAAGTTCAGCATAATCCAGATGTGAAGAAGTGGAATCTTTGCGTGTTCCATTTCAATAGCTACTTCAAAGTAATGGATGTGTATAAAAGAGATGGTGTCAGCCAGATTCTCTTGTTACATATTCCAAAGTCGGCTGCTATATTCCTTGGTAATAATGGAACTGCACTCAACTTTGTGAATGAAGCTGTAGGTGAAGGACGTACACTGGTAGAAATGGCACGTAAGAGTCTTGATGAAAAGATAGAAATGGATATTCATAGCCGTTCCATTGATAAGACTTGGGAAGAAAGAACTTATCATCCAATTGGTTTGGACGATGAATTCTATCCACTGCCCCTATCCCCTGTCGAAGAACCGGTTGATGAAGAAACAGTCGCCATGAGTAGCTTTGTTCACAAGATGTCAAAGGATGCTGACATTGACGGATTTATCATGGAAGAAGACAGATTCCCATGGAGAGGCATAAAAGATCATATCTGTGAGAAATGCATCTATGCCAAGAGCATTACAGATAAAGCAGAAGGATGTGGAAGACTATTCCAAAAATCATTCCGTGATAGATATTTGAGAGGTCATTGTGAATACTGGAAAGATAGTCTAGCACGGGCATCTGACTTTGAGAATAAGAAGCAAAGAGAGCAAATTGAAGCTAAAGACAAACTGGAGAAAGAATCAGATATATATGCTCTTAGACTTCTAAATGATTTCATTGCTGAAAAGCTAAGTGGTGATATAGAGAAACTAGCAAACTTTGATTTCAGCAAGCTAAAGGATGATGAGAAATTTGGCAATTGTGATGGATATGCATTCTCTACTGATCGCTGTAGAATTGTAAAAGCTATATTGGCTCTTTGCTTTAGTAAAGCATGGCCAGAGCTTACCTACGAAACTATAGACAAGCATAAATACAGTGGAGACATTATCAATATTGTCAGCACTGTATTTGGAATAACCTATGAGGATTATTTCAAAGCTCTTGAGCGATTCCCGGTTTCAGCTGCAACTTTAGAACGTATTAAACGATTTAGAGATATGAGCAATACAATCGGAAACATTATGGTACTTCCGTCAGGTTTATGCCTTATGAGAAATACCAAACCTTTGGGACGTGGCTACACGGATGTCTTCCTTAATGCTTTCTACAAAATGATGATTAACGCAAAGAAATGCAATATGAAGGTATTGGATGCGTTGAATTTTAAAAAGAAAGAACTAATTGCTTATAGAACAGAAGCTAATTATCATAACACAGTCAAAGAATTGATGCTTGAAGATTTCGTGGATGAAAATGGTACGCCTCGAAAGGTCTTTAAAGGCATTTTTAGTTGGGAACCGACTGTTGATAAAGAGGACTACTATGAAGCTGTTGAAGAATATCTAACCTTCTGTGAATCATTCATACCAAGACGTGCTGAAAGAATGATTGACAAGTTGAAACTTATAATTAAGAACAATTAAAATATTAAATATAATGGCAGATTTTAGAAAACCCAA
>SABI01000101.1 GCA_009929055.1 Spirochaetia bacterium
CTATTATATTGCTAAGGTAGAGAAGAACACAACTTGAATATGTAGATTCCTTTTTAGACTACATATTCAATTATCCTTAAGATAATACGTTGTGCTTTTTCTCCGTTCATTTATTTCATGCTCATCTTAATAAGCAAATCTTTTTGTTTAAAAGAGATTGCAAAATGGGGATACAGATTAAACATCCCTACAGCCCCTTTCTTTTTCCCAATAGGAATCATTCCCATTGGTTTTTTAGGAGAGTATGACCTTAAAGATGCTTTTTCATCTTTCATTAGTTTTTTTAGATTTTTGATAGTAGTTCCTGCCTGCATCATTGCAAACATTCCCAACTTTATCTCTGGCACATTATTTACATCTCCTATGATAAAGATTGATGGGTTTTTTTCACTTCTTAAATGTGCATCTACTTTTAGTGCCCCTTTATTATCGAGTTCCACTTCTTTCGAACCTATAAGCCAATCACTCGATTGTTTTATTCCAACGCATCTATAGACGAGATCTGCCTTATATTCAGTTCCTCTCTCATCGACCCAGCTTCCCTCTTTAATTTCTTTAACAGAGGTTTGAGTCACTATCTTCACATTCATTTCACTTAGCACATCAAGAGCTCTTTTACTCATCTTCTCATCAAGGGTAGAGAGAATTCTCTTCCCCCTTTCGACAAGGACTATCTCTTTGTTTGGGTAGGCGTAGGCAATCTCTCCAGCAAGTTCAACACCAACTGCTCCACCTCCTATGATAAGGATAGATGAGCTAGATTTAATTCTTTTAGCCTCTTGCTCAACTGAAGTATGGCGTTGATCTATTAATCTCTCCATCCCTTTTACCCTCTCTATACTTGGAAAGTGAGAGCCTGTTGCAATAACAAGGTAATCAAAATCTACTGATGAGCCTTCCTCTAATAATAGGGTGTTCTTTTTTATCCCCGTAGCAGAAGAGCGAATATGATTAACACCCTTAAGAATGTCACTATATAAGGCTCTTGAGGACTTTGAGAAAGAGCCCCCTTCAACTAAAGCTCTTAATTGAGCATATGGGACTTCAAAATACTCTTTAGGTTCAACTAAAGAAACCTTCACATTCTTTAATTTGAGGAGATCAGAAACTACTTTTTTACCTGCAACTCCACCACCAACAACTACAATATGTTTCATTATTACATTCTCCTTATAATATATGAAGATAATATACTCAATTTTTTAGAGTAAGGCATTATCTATCTTTTAAAATAATATTGCTTTTTACCTATGTCATATGTATAATTAATTTTTACTATAAAGGTTCATCGGAAAAATGAACTTTTACCATACGATATGTATAGAGGAAAGATAATATGAATAAGTATAAACGAAGAATATTTAGTGTTGCACTTTTATTAGTAGTCTTAATCAGTTTTAGTTATGCAACTAGTGTTTCGCCAACAGAAAGAGTTTCTCTTTTCCTCACAGCTTTACAGCAAGGAAATATTGAAAAGGCAGTAGGAATGTCTAGCGGTGGAGCAATAGATCAAAGGCTTCTAAGTGCTGAAACAGAAGAAGAGAAGATGGCATTAGACCTGTTTGGCAAAGTGTTTAAAAGAATTAGTTTTACAGCTCCAAAGATAAAGAGTGAAGGGAATCTACACGCTGAAGTAGATATTGTTGTCAGTAGCATTGATGGAGAGGCACTAGGAACAGCTGTTATTACAAAGCTCTTTCCTTATATTCTTAACCCTGAATTTAATAATGATGAAGAGAAAATGGAACAACTTGTTTTAAGCATCCTATTGAGTGAATTAGATTCTCCTTCTCTCAAGATGAAGAATGAAGAAATTACCATTCCCCTGATTAAAGAAAATGATGAGTGGATGGTTGTTTTTGATGGAGATCTTTTAGATTCCTTTAGTGGAGATGTTATAAAGGATTAGTTATATTATACAATATTAAGGCGCGCTCAAACAGCGCACCTTAGAAGTATCCTAGCGTACTTTCCTATTCAACAGGATGCTACATTTCATCGGCATATAGTATTGTCGAGAAAGATATCGACTAATCTATCTTTATCAATAATTTCTAAGTATCCCCGATGAGTTTCGATAATTCCTTCCTTCTTCCAACTATTAAGAATAATTGAGATGGTTATCCTTTAACCGCTCCTGCTGTTACACTCTTAATGAATTGTTTACTCATTAAGAGGTAGAGTACCAGTACTGGGATAGCTGAAAGAGTTAGCACAGCAAGGACTTTTGACCAGTCTGTTTGGTATTGACCAAACAGTCTTGTTACTCCAAGAAGGAGTGTTTTTGACTCTTCTTTGTTGATAAAGATAAGGGGAAACCAAAGATCATTCCAAAAAGGGATAAGATTATAAATAGCAACAGTTGAAAGAGCTGGTCTAATCAATGGGAGGGTAATGGTAAAAAAGATATTCATCCTACCAGACCCATCTATGATAGCAGCTTCTGTTAATTCAGCAGGAATCTGCCTAATAAATTCAGTTAATATAAAGACCCCTATTGGAATACCCATAGCCACATATATAGGGATAAGAGACCAAATCGTATTAAGAAGACCAAGAAAGCGAACTATTTCTAAAAGTCGAATAGAAGCAATCTTTATTGGAAGCATCATTCCTGCAATGAAGAATAAGAATAAGAGGCGTGAGTATTTCCCCTTCCATGAAGCTAAGGCATAAGAGGCGAGAGCAGCTATAAATAGACTAATAATAAGCGATATGATTACTACAATTAAACTATTATTGAAGTAGACTAAGAAATTACCATCACTAAAGACTTCTTTATAGTTATTAAAATTCCAAGTTTTAGGAATCCAAAAAGGATTTGTATAAATAGTAAGTCTACTTTTAAAAGAGTTGATGACGAGAACCCATAAAGGGAAGAGGACGATGAGCACCCAAGTAATCATCACAATATGACTGGGGATGTGCATGTTCTGTATTCGTAAAGATCTTTGTTTCTCTTTCATATTCTTAATCCCTCCCCTGAGTTGCCATGAGGGTAGGGACAACTCCTATGATGAGAACTAAGAATGTTATTGTTGCAACAGCGGCACCAAGACCTGCATCAGGTATTCCTATAGGATGTTGTCCTGCTATTCCTATTCGGTAAAAGAAAGTTCCTATTAAATCAGTTGAATATCCTGGAGAACCATTTACATTTTGCATAGCAAAGACAATATCGAATGCATTAAAGTTGTTCACAAAAGTTAAAATACCTATCATCCCTACAACAGGTTTAATAAGAGGTAGTTTAATTTTCCAGAACGTCTGCCAAGGAGTAGCCCCTTCAATAGAGGCAACTTCTAAGATATCTTCAGATATATTTCTTAGAGCTGCTACAAACATCATTGTAGGAATTCCCATCCATTGCCAGCTCGAAACTAAGGCTACAGCAATAAGGGCAGTAGAAGCTTCCCCAAGATATGGTCTCGCTAATACTTCTAATCCAATCTTTGTTAAGAAATCGCCACTCCATACAGGATTTAAAATAAGTTTCCATAAATATCCTGTCACTAATACAGCAAATGTTGTTGGGATAAAGATGATGGTTTGATAAAACACTCTCCCTCTCATCTTATTACTTGTAAGTATTACTGCAAAAAGGATTCCTAAACAGTTTTGTACAATCATGTGAATTACAAAGAACACTAATGTATTTTTAAAAGCTCCTGCATATCGAGTACTAATGGTAGGGTCTTTAAATAGGGTGATAAAATTCTCCAATCCAACAAATTCTCTTACTTGGCCACTATTTCCTGTAAATAAACTCATCCTCAGGGAATCGATGAGGGGAAAAGCCATAAAAATAACATAGATAATAAGGGCTGGAAGAGTGTATAAAAGCCAATACCAACTTGATGGGGCACTCCCTGAATATTTCTTTTTTAGTGTAATATGTTGACTCATATGTGTTCTCCATAATAAGACTGCCAGCATCAGCTGGCAGACTTAATGTAATTAGATGTTACCTAACGAGAGAAGTAGCAGCTTGCATTGGGGTAATTTCACCCTTCATAGTTTTAATAACTGCTTGGTTCATTGGAGCATACAAGTCCATCATTTTTGGCCAAACAAAACGAGCATCAGTCATTTTCCCTTCATTCAAAGCAAGTGTTTCATTTGCTTGAGGATGTGCAAGGGCAATAGGATAGTTAATCATTGGGAAGAATCCTACAGGGAGAGCTTTTGAAGCAGCAGTTGCACCCTCTATTGATGCAATCCATGTTAAGAAAGCTTTTGCTTCTTTCGCATGCTTTGTTGCAGTATTCATGGTAATTGCCATGTCAGGATGGAAACAAATTGCTGTTGCTTTTCCCTTAGGAGCTGGAATTGCAAATACACCCCAATCAAAAGTGGCATCTTTATAGACACCAAGTGTCCAAGAGCCATCAACAAACATTACTGCTTTTTGTGTATTAAAGAGAATTTGGCTATCGTTATATGTTACCGATTCAAAACCTTTTGGAAGGTACTGAGCAACATCTTTCATAGCAGTAAAAGCTGCTACCATTTCTGGGTCATTAAATTTTCTTAACCCAGTTTCATATGCTACTCTTCCTTTTGATCCACCAATATAGTTTGGTACGAGGCCAAAGAAGAATGTTTCTAAGATGTCCCACTCATCAGCAACTCCATTAGCTAATGCTGTATATCCTCTTGTTTTTAATGTTTTATTAAGTGCTAAGAAATCTTCCCATGTTGATGGAATACTAAGTCCTTCTTTTTTAAATACATCTTTATTGTAGTAGACCATGTGTGAAACAGCTGCAAAAGGAACTGCAAACATTCTTCCATCTTCGGTCTGCCAAGGAGCAAGATTAGCTGCAGTAAAGTTCTCCATGAGTCCAGGGATTTCTGTTACATCAGCGATGTATCCCCCCTTAAAGAGTTCTTTCCCAGTATCATAGCTTCTTGCATAGAGTAAATCTGGTCCAGTATTACTGTCGAGTTGAAGCCTAAGTGTTGCATTGTAATCGGGTGGGTTAGTTGGTTTGAACTGTATTTCTACATTTGGAACTACCTTACTATACTCTTTAAGTAAAGCATTCATCTGCGTTACATCATCTGTTCTCCATGAACCCATTGTTAAAACAACTTTTCCACTATCTGTTTCTTTTGCACCTTGTGAGAACACAGGCGTTAACAGAATAGTTAATACGCATAGCCCAACGATAATTTTTTTCATCGTTATGCCTCCTAAATTATGATTAATTATAGTATGGCACTAATTATAAGAGATTAATATATAAATATTTATTCAAAATCTATGCATTTTTTAGAATAATTATCCCTTTATTGATCTAGCTAAGAAACAGATGTAGGTGTTTTACTTTTTAGCTGAGCTTTTCTTTTCCACTATACAAATGAGTAGCATTAATAACTAAAGCTCCGTGTCCTGGATGTTTTGTGGGATTCCAGCTTTTCATCCATGTGAACATTTCTCCACTGCTGTGGTACTCCATTTCCCCTTTTACCTGATAAGATTTGCCTTCAAGGGTAATAAAAAGAACGGTGACTTTACTTTTGGCTTCAATATTTTGCTTGGTCTTGTAAAAGTAGTTATCAGCAATGACAATACGGTTATCACTACTTAGCCCTACGCAGGTGGCATATATGCTGTTAGGCATTCCATCACTATCTACGGTTGTGAGGACAACAGCTCCATCTCTTTTCTCCCAAGCTTGTTTTAGCATTTCATTATTCATTTCCTTAGCTCCTTGTAGGTTTTCTCTTAGTATATCTTTTATTTCCTTATTGGTGGATATTTTTTTTAAAATATGACAATTGAACATATGTTTGTTGACTTAATGGGCTAATTTTCATAACACTACACAGAAGTATTTGTTTATTCTAAGGGAGAATTCATGACCACATTTATCATAATAAGTACATCCATTGGATATATGGCAGAAAGTATCTTCGGGTTTGGTGGTTCTGTCCTTACCTTTTTACTACTCACACAAAGAATGAGTCCTAAAGAAGTTGTCACTATGCTTCCTGTATTCGCCCTTGTGGGATCCCTTTTCGTCCTCTTAAGTGATTATAAATCAGCTCATTGGGCTCTTGTTGGAAAGATTGCATTAATAAGTATGCCGACTCTTATCTTAGGAACCCTCTTTCTTGATTATCTACCCGAAACCACTCTCAATCTTTTTATTCTCACAATTATTCTTATCTATGGAGTAAATTTGATTATTGGAAAAAACCCAACTGTGCCAGATAAACTGCGCTATCCTCTTTATGCCCTTGCTGGGTTTATCATTGGGGCAACAAGTCTTGGTATCTTCTTTGTCCCTATTGTTGGCTCTCTTTTTGAAGACCAGCGAACGTTTAGAGCCTCTTTTGCCCTCCTTTGGGTTCTTACTGGAATTCTAAGGGTCCTTTCTTACTTCTTTAATGGAATTCTCACAGTTAATGCTATAAAGATGGCAACTATTGCATCCCCTTTTATCCTTATAGGGATAATAATTGGATATATAATCCACAGGCTAATTCCTAAAGATCACTATAGGCGATATGTTGGAACAGCAATTATTGTATCTGCAATGGTCAATATTGGGAAAATAGTATTTTAAATATTTATCTAAAATTCTCAATGAGTGATTCTTGTAATTTGAGTACTTTATTAAAATATTCTTTACATTATTGTTCTAGAAAGATACTTCTTTCTCCTTTATACTTAATATTTGAATGAAGTGATTGCCATAGGGAGGATAATAATGAGTTCTTATGAAAAGGAATTAACAGAAGCGTGGGCTAACAGACAAGGCCCTGCTGTGTTTACAACGATGAACAAAAGTGGTCTAGTTAATAGTGTATATGTTTCAAGTATTGATCTTGATTTTGATGTTGATGGAAGTTTTGTAATTGCTGATAATTATTTTACCAAGACAAATGAGAATATAGATGAGGGGAGTAAAGGAAGTGTTCTTTTCATCACAAAAGATTTTATCTCTTATCAAGCTAAAGGGGAGATTTCTTGCCACACATCAGGAAGTGCTTATGAGTTCATGAAAGAGATAAATCCTTCAAGGTTCCCTGGCCATAAGGCAGTAGTCCTCCACATTTCTTCATTATATAAGGGAAGTACACAGTTACTGTAAAAGATGTTTACATGGATTGTATAGATTTTTCTATTTTTCATAATTATGATAAAAATGTAAGAACTTTAAAGATGTTTCACTACAAACAATATAATTTACATGCTAAAGTAGTTATAAATTGAACTAAAAATATTGGAGCAGAAACATAACATGAAACAAACTGGGTTTAAAGATGTCCGTGGTAGTTTTTTACGATGGCTCCTTCCCTTTATATTTTTTCTTCTCATCTTTGAACTCTCTCTAGTATATATATATCCGCATAGCGTGCAGATAAAGTGGTCATATTACTTTTTGCTCTCTTTACTTTTAGCAACGAGCGGATTTGCTTTTATTGCTAACTTAAAGGGAATGCACACTTTTTCTGCCTATCTAACAATGGCTATATCTCTATTTGCCACATGGGGTGCTGTGTTCTTTGAGTATGCAGTAGGAACTCTAGATTTTTTTCCTCTCGTTACTGTTTCTGTAAACGTTGTCTTTGCAAGTTTATTGTTTCCTATATCTTTTACTATCATGTTGTCTATCGTGCAACTATTGAGTTTGCAGTATATTTTAATAACTACAGAGGCTCTATCAAGGTACTCTTGGGGAAGCTTTCTCTCTTATATTCTGGTAATTTCTGTATTAAGCATCATAACGAGCTATATCAATAGGCTCCATATAATCCAAATTAAAGAGAATTCCATCAGAGATTATCTCACTGGATTGTATAATAGGGGCTATTTTGAAGAGCGGTTACAGCGCAAGGTAGATACTGATCGTCACAAGAGGGAATCCTTTGGGATTATTCTCATAGATGTCGATAATTTTAAAATGTATAACGATATCTACGGCCACCAACCAGGAGATAAACTGTTACAAATAATTTCTACATTTCTTTTAGATCAAGTAAGTACACAAGGAGAAGTATATCGCTATGGCGGTGATGAATTTGTAGTAATTCTCCATGATGCCACAAGTGAGTATCTCCATGGCCTTGCAGAAGGGATGATAGAGGGGATAACTGAAGTTGATTTTACTTCCTATGGCCTCGATTTTACTAAAGCTACCCTTTCAATGGGACTCTCTCTTTATCCTATTCATGGGTCAACAAAAAAAGAGCTGATGCACTATGCAGATAAAAATTTACTCCTATCGAAAGAGATGGGTAAAAACCAAATAAGAGGTTAATCGGTTCTTGCCCTTATTTCATTTTCAATGAATGCAATAAGTTCTTCTAAATTTTCCCCTGAGTTTTTAGAAACATCTTTTAATTTTGCAAATTTTCCTACTGTTTTAAATACAATAGGGTTTTGTAAATTTTTAAATACTTTATTACGCTCTATAAGGAGATCCATAAGAAAAGGGTATTGGGTAAGCAAGTCTGCTATTTTTATATCTTCATTAATCATACATCTAACTTAAAAAAGTTTTCATTCCTCGACTAGAGGAGTAGACGGTTCTTTCTTAAAGAAAAGAGGCCCA
>SABI01000102.1 GCA_009929055.1 Spirochaetia bacterium
ACAATAGCTGTTAATTCATACACTACAAGACCAAGAGAGTGAGAGCCTACATGAACAGTTGATCCTCCTTGTCCGATTGCATGAGATAGTGCAATTCCTACTTTATCATCTATTTCTTTAGCTACTGCATGGCATGCTAATATTGCTCTCTTTGCCTCTTTCATCTTTATCTTCCCTTGAGCCCATCTTCTACATAACAGGACACATTCTCTCGGTCTTCGTTCACTAGGAACAATTTTTTCAAATTCTTCTAATACAGATGGGAGGCAATCGAAAGCCCACATAACCTGGACTCTATGGCTTTGCTCACTAAGGAGAGGAACTAATTGAGCTAAACAACTGCTTTTCTCATTAAATAGAATTTTGTTCTTTTTCTTTATCTTATCTTCTACATCAATGAACATCTTTATTAGATTCTCCTAATCTAAAAGCATTGTCATATATAATGACAATGACAATTATCAAGTAAGTCATGAAGAGACCATTTCTCCTCTTTAGGTTTCCTTCCATAGATAGACAAATGTAATGTTCTCTTCTACTATGAAGTATACATAGAAATATTAAGTTGTGGGTACATATTGATAACATTTACTAGTGCAGAACAGAAGGTCCTCGATAAATTTGTGCAGGTCCTTAAAGAACATAATTCTCCCTCCACTCAATTAGTTGAATCTCAAGTTAAGCATGTGAGAAATTTGGCTCATCTAGTTGACGCTTCATCTTCTCCACTCACTGACTCTTTAGAGTTCGAAGAGAAGAGAAATGTTGACTCTCTTATCGAAAAAGTGTGTCGTCAAGGACTCTCCCTTGCTGTCGATATTCCCAGTAAGGCACATCTAGGACATGCCTTTACCATCCTTAAACTCCATTTATTTGGACTTTTGATGAAACTACTTCCTACAATAGAAGAGTTAGAGGAAGTTGCTATACAAGTAGAGGAAGAATATAACGACCTTTTGTTCATCCTTATGGCTGAAGAGCTCTACTCTAATCTTCTTTCACAAAATAGAATTGCTCATAAACCAATGAGAGAAGCTGCAAAAGAACTTATTCTCCTTTGGGATAAGAGGACAAGTGGCTACCTCTCTACCTTCGCTCAGTCTACTCGGCAGCTATGGCTCGCTCGTAACACATTAGTCCCTGTATTAGGAACTCTCCTTGGTACAATGGAGATTATGAGGTTAAGTACTCATGTTCCAAAAGTATGGTTCGATTTTCTTACTTCCATTGCTCATGATGCTGAAGCAGCTTCTGCCCTTGAAGAGTTTCTTTTTGGGATTACCTATGAAGAACTAGGGAATTTAAGAGAGTATATGAAGAGTGAAAATATTCGGGTAATTAATAGAAGTAGTGCATGGCATATCCTAGGAAAGAAAGAAGAGAAAAAAGTAGGAACCTACTCAGCTCTTGCTTTATATAAGAGCTTTTTAGAAAGGCAACGACAATCTATTATAAGAGGGTATAAAGAAGCAAAGGGTCCAAAGATGACCCTTGAAGAGTACTTTGTTGTCTACCTATTAGAAAGTGATGATTACCAGCCCCAGATTATTAATTAAAGAACACCTAATCATGTAAGCCTTTGCCCTCTATTATAAAGGGAATATATTTCTCTATTCGGGCAGTTCTTGTTTTTGATTGCTTTGCGTCACTAAAGTAAAGAAGGTATCCCCTCTGTCTCCCTGGACTTAATGTACTAAAAGCAATTTTCAACTCTATTGATTCATCAATTTTTTGTTGAAATTCACTTGGAATATTGAATTCACTTGTAGGTTTGAATTCTACTTTTCTCCCTTCTTCTTCTAATATGATAGCTTCTTTAATGAATTGTCTTATTATTAATTGACTCTCTCTTATTTCTCCTACACTTTTAAATCTTAAGTGGCGAGAGGCTTGAGTATGTTGTGTTTGAGAAATGAGGAGATGGTTTTCATCTTTTAATAAAGACCCCTTAACAAAAAGGAGGGCACAATACTCTTTAAACCCATGCATAAGGAGAACATTGCTATCATGGTATGTATAGCAAGGAACGCTCCATTTGAACTCTTCAATGAGAGAAGAAGTCTCAATGATTTCTCTTAATGCTTCATATTCTTTTTGCCAGGCTGTTTCTTTCATAATGAACGAATTAACAAGAGGGTTTTTATTCATAGAGGTAATTATCTGCCTCTATTGTGTATGAGTCAATTAATTCTTTAATTGCCTCTCATAAGGCAATGTGGTACTTTTAATAGATGAAAATACCACATCTTTTTTTATCAATCATAGTCACAACTGTTAAAGATGGTGAAGATCTCACCAGAGCTCTTAATTCTTGTGTGAATCAATCCTATAAAGAGCTCGACATAATTGTCGTTAATTATGGGGGAACTGAATTCTCTCTTAACCTTACAGATGAGAGGATAACGGTTTATCACAAAAAAGAGAGTAATATAAATGAAGCAAGAAACTTTGGTCTTGCTAAGGCAAAAGGGGAATATGTAACTTTTCTCGAAAGTAATCAAGAACTACATGAATTATGGTTAGAAAAAGGGGCACAACGGCTCTACTACACCAAATATGATGGGGTGCAATGTGGTACTATGTATGAAAAAGATAACAAAATTGATAAACTCAGAATAGCAAATGATTCAATTTTTGGTTTTTATAAACGGCTGTTAATTGCTCCTACTATACCAATTAATTCTCTCATTATTAAACGGTCAATTTGCACAACATTCCCCATAGAGAAGCCTCTCTTAGGGGAATGGGAATTTTTTATCACCTCCCTAAAAGATTCAAAGGTAGATGTCCAAGGAGAATTCTTTGGTAGCATTATTCACTTAAAAGAATCAATTGAAAGTGAAAAGAGTATTGAATATGAAAAAGAGAGATTGGAGATAATGGAAAAGTACTATAATGAGATCCCTTCCTCTCTTTCAAAGATCTTTCAAAAAAGGGCAATATTAAAGCTCAAGAAGAGAGTAGGGGAAGTTCTTTAAAATAATAATGAGATGGTCATATGCAATAATCATAAATCTATCAAATTATAATAAATAGGATAGCACCGTAATAATATCGGAGGTTTTTCATGAAAAATAGACGAGTAATAATAGTGCTGATTATTAGCATGCTAGGATTTCTCTATGCAGAAGAATCTCCTGCATACACCGCTGCAAGTGTTGAAACGCTCGCCGTTACCTCACAATCTTGGGATGGCTCTCCTATTGGGTGGTATCCCTACGGCTGTCCACAAGTGACGGTTTTAAGAATCACGGTACCAAGTGGAGTCAAATTAGCTCTTCACAAACACCCTATCCCCTTAGTCGCATATATGATCAGTGGAGAACTCTCTGTTGAAACAGAAGCAGGAAAGAAAGCAGTATTTCAATCAGGAGATCCAATCATTGAAGTTATCGATACATGGCACTTTGGGTCAAGTACAGGAGAAGAGGATGCTGTTTTGGTTGCCTTCTATATGGGAGTAACAAGACTCCCTAACACAATTGAAAAAGAGTGAACAAACATATACTTTCTCTTTCTTATGTCTATGGAATGCTAGTTAGCGCTAAGGATTAGATGAGTCTGCGTAGTCCTTGTTGATTCTCTGCTCTCTTAGTTCTCTTCATTGATATAACTTCTTAATTGAATGATAATTATAGCATTCGAGTGTAGGGCAGGATATTCATGTCCTTTGGAGAAAATTTTGAGTAGTAAATATATAAAAATAATTTCAAAAGTAGGGCTTCTGTTAGTAGTAATTGGATTTTTTATGCCGATTTCATGCAATCGTAACGGATTTCAAGTTGCTAGTAATCTTTTTGATATCAGCTCTGGTGGTAGCGCAATTAGTATAGCAGCTATGCTTCTCTATCTCATGTTTATTAGTGCTCTCGTTGGAATAGCCTTGTTATTCATCAACAATGGTTCTCCCTGGTTAGACTGGGCTGTGTATAGTACTTGTCTCGGTAGTGGATTAATTGCAGTTTCCATTTTACAAACAAGCAATAATATTGCTTTAGGCCTCGCGAAAGGGGGGTCTTTAGATATTGGAGGCTACTTTATTGGTGGGGGCTTATTAATTTCAGGAATTGCCCTCATTGTAGCCTCTATTTCTAAGCAATAATTCTATTCAAAAATAAAGAGACCCCAAAACTTTAAAAGGCTGGGGTCGCCAATACTACTTTAGTATCTTTTTCTTGTTACAGGCTAAGAGCGATTCCAATTTGTCCGTTGATAGCGAATCCTGCTACATCAAATTCATGATCGTAGGAGGTACTGCCAAGGGTAAATGTAGCTTGTGTGCTAAGGGGAAGGGATGCACCCATTTTGCCAACAACAGCTATTGTTTCAGTTAAATGAAGCACTACATCAGCAACCGCAATAGCATTAAGGGTGTTAAGAGTAGCTTCAACATCATTGCTCCCTCCGATATCGAAGATTTGAGTTACACTTTGAAATCCAAGACCTGCTCCAATTTCGAGCGAGAGCATTTCAGAAATAGCTAGGCAAAATTTTCCAGTAACGCCGCCATTCCAAGTGAGAGGTAAATCTGCTACATCTTGATCATTTCCCCCTCTTGTAGCGTTAATTGTTTTGGCAAATCCAACTTGGAAACCAACTCCAATAGGAGCTTTTCCAGGGTAGATGGTCCCTGCGACGTTTAGTCCTGCTAACATAGCAGTATGTTCTTCTTCAGCAGTTATGCTTAAGAAGGTATAAGTTGTGGTCTCCTGTTTATAGGAGCCGATGCCCTGAAGGCCTATCCAGCTTTGTGAAGCAAATAGGATTCCAGAAGCAAGAATGGTGATTGCAATTACAATACACGTCTTTTTCATTGAGATTTCTTTTATTCTAGGGTTTTTTTACTAGGATGGTTTTTTTGTAGGAGGAGAAGTGCAGTACAATAAGCCCAATTCAAGCATAGGTATATTATCACCTTTAGTCAAGTTAATTTCTTAAAATACAATAAGATATCCTTGGATAAAGAAAATAATGCTCATAAAGTGAAGTATTTTTTTATAAAGCCTCTAATTTCCTGTATATCTACATCAATAATACCCTTTTTTATCCTCATTATTCATATTTTCTAATAAATAATTTTTTATCGATTGACATTATTGCCCCTATTTTGTACATTGCTATTGTAGTTAATAGATAAAAAATTATCGAATAAAAATAGATGTATATGAGGTGCCAATTGTGAAGATTGAATTATGTATGGGGAGCTCTTGCTTTGCTAGGGGAAATGCTGTGGTGTTAGAAGAACTCGAATACTTATTAGAAAATGAGCCTCATATCGATATTGAACTTACAGGCCATTTATGCCTTGGAGAATGCTCCGAAGGGCCGAATATTAGAATAGATGAGAAGCTTTATCAAAACCTAAGTGCAAAAGAAGTCGTAAGTATTATAAAAAACAACACAATTGAGATACAGGAGGAACATTGATGTACACATATCCAATTTATACAGAAAAACGTGAGTGCCGAGATTGTTATAAATGTGTGAGAGCCTGCCCTGTTAAAGCAATACGGGTAAAGGATGGAAGCGCAGTAGTCTGTCATGAACTATGTATCTTCTGTGGTAAATGTGTTGGAGTATGTCCCGCCCATGCTAAAAAAGTGCGCGACGATGTCCCAAAAGCTAAAACTTTACTAAAAAATAAAAAGGAGGTATATGTCTCCTTAGCCCCCTCCTTCTCAGCAGAATTCCCTGGACAGGAGCAACAGATTATTGATTCAATTATGAGCTTAGGTTTTACAGGGATATCAGAAACTGCCTTAGGGGCAGAAGCTGTTTCTCACGCTGTTGATGAACTTCTCGATGAAAAAGATTTCCATAGTCCATTAATATCAACAGCTTGCCCCACAGTAGTTGAAGCAATACAAAAATATTATCCTCAATTAGTCCCCTCATTAACCCCGTTTCATTCCCCACTAGGAGCCCACTCTCAACAGCTAAGAAATACCTATGGCAAAGATATTGGTGTTGTGTTCATTGGTCCCTGTATCGCTAAGAAGTTAGAAGCAGATAAAAATGAAGGGCTTCCAGATGTAGCCCTTACCTACGGTGAGTTGAAAAATTGGTTTTTAAATGAAGAGATAGATATTTCAAAAAGAAAGAGTATAGATGCGATAAATAGTGGTGATTTTTCTTCTCACTCTTTTATTCCTAGAAAAGCAGCTCAGGCAGTTGGCTATGCTGTTGAAAGCGGTATGCTGGCAACACTAAAGAATCACCCTACACTGTTACAACAAGGGGCAAGTGTGTCGGGAACGAAGGATGTTCTTGATGCCCTAGAAAGCTTGGTAGATCAAACTCTATTACCACAAGGAGAACTTGATGAACTCTCTATTCCTTCGTTCTTTGAGTTCCTTAGCTGTAGTGGTGGGTGTATCAATGGACCTGGTTGTGCTCAGGAAACCACCTCCCTTTTACGTCGTATTTCTAGCAATCATTATACTCAAAAAAGAATTAATACTTTATCAAATGATACTGATAGAAACATATTAGGAATTACTCCAAACGAAATAATGTATAGCTTTACAAACGATAGAGAAAAGGGTTTGAAAGAGAAGAAACCGCCAAGATTTGTAATTGAACAAGCTCTTATAAAACTAGGTAAAAAAGATGAGAATGAAAGATTAAATTGTGGTGGTTGTGGTTATTCATGTTGTGAAGATTTTGCTATTGCTTATATTAACGGGATGGCAGAAGCAGAAATGTGTGTGACAAACATGAGAAAACAAGCCCAGAGTAAAGTTGATGTGTTATTGAGAACTCTTCCAATGGGGGTAGTTATAGTCAACAACCAGATGAAAATCATTGACTGTAATGCCCAGTTTCTGAAAATGTTCTCTTCAGTATCATACCATGCAGATGAATATGAACTAGAGAAACTTTCTGGACTGAGGGTTGATTCTTTTGTAGATGCAAACAGATACTTTTCACGGCAGTTCGCCCAAACTGAAATCACCGAGCAAATTACCCTTAATCTTACAAATAGTGTAGTAAAGGCAACATTCTTTACAATTGAATCAGGACATCTTGTTGGGGCTCTCTTTCAAGATGTCACACAGGTGGTACATCGACGAGATGCTGTGATGAGACGAGCAGAAGATGTCATACAGAAGAACTTGCAAAGTGTGCAGCAAATAGCCTCGCTACTCGGAGAAAATGCCGCTGATACTGAAATTATGCTTAGTTCCATGATTGACCTATTTGATCAACCTCAGAAAATAAAAATAGGGAGCGATACATTATGAGAAACACTAACTGTGTTGTTGATGTTGATTATGCTCAGTTTTATAAGAAGAAACAAAGGATCGGGGGCGATGTATTTCTTTCTTCCCGAGACCCAGAAAAGACTCGTATTGGCTGTACTCTCTCTGATGGATTAGGTAGTGGTATTAAAGCAAATGTACTTGCTAATATTACAGCAAATATGGCTCAGAAACTCTCCTTTAGTCCCTTACAAGTAATAAAATCTTCTGAAATTATTATGGATACCCTACCAGTTTGTAAAGAGAGGAAAATAAGTTATGCAACTTTCTCTATAGTTCAGATGCAACTCGACTCAACAGAAGAGATAAAAACACGAATTATTGAATATGATAACCCAAACAGTTTTCTTTTTGACGGCAATACGCCGGTAGACTTCAAGCCTCAGAAAATAGCCCTCAAGCGCAAAAGGGGGGGGAAGTCAGAACTTGTTAGATATAATGAACTAGTATTAAGAGATGGACATAGATTAGTGTTAATGACAGACGGGGTTACTCAGTCAGGTATAGGAACAAAGGCATATCCTCTTGGTTGGAGAGAAAAACCACTACGTGAATTTATTCGAGAGTCTATTGCAAAAAATTCTCAGATAAGTTCTAAGGAACTTGCAAAATTAATAATAATGAGAGCTCGAGCGAATGATGGAGGAGAACCAGGAGATGATATCACCTGTGCAGTAATTACAGTGAGAAAACCTCGAGACCTCGTATTGGCTTCAGGCCCTCCTTTTCATAAAGAGCACGATAAAAATCTTGTTGATCAAGTAATGCAATTTACTGGGAAAAAGATAGTCTCTGGTGGCACCACAGCACAGATCTTTTCACGGGAACTAAATAAGAGAATCTTTGTCGATTTAAAGAACCGCGACAGGGAAGTTCCTCCTTGCTCTCGAATTGAAGGGATAGACCTAGTAACTGAAGGGATGTTAACTCTCAACAGAGCTGCTATTGAGTTAGAAAACCGTAATCCAGTTGAAAATATAACATCTTCTTCAGTTCGATCGTTTGTTGAATTAATTCTCCAGTCGGATAGAATACTTTTTCTTGTTGGGACAAAAATTAATGAAGCCCATCAAGATCCAAATATTCCGGTTGAGATTGGAATACGGCGAAGTACTATCCATCGAATACGGCAAATACTTGAAACTACATATATGAAAGAGACTGAAGTTAGATACTTATAAAAAAAATAGAGGAGTGAGTTAATAATGAAAAAAATAAAAATTCAAATTTGTACAGGGACAACTTGTTTTGTCATGGGTGGAGCAGACCTCCTTCTATTAGAAGATGTTATTACTGAACGAT
>SABI01000489.1 GCA_009929055.1 Spirochaetia bacterium
ATTCCTCCACAATCTTCAGGAGGTGCCAGATATGCCCCTTGCGTGCAACGTGGGTATTTTATTTTTTTCTCTCCTAAAATCATTCCTTCTAACACAACGCTATGCGCCCAATGATCCCCAAAGTCATAGATATAAAGCATCTTATCACCCAGATCACAAAAGAGCTCTTCTATCTTTATTTTCCATCCGGCTTGGGGAATATCTTCTAGTTCTATGCATCCATCATCGATCGGAATGCCAATTCTATAGGTACCTTTTAGATTTCCCTTTCGATCCTCAAAACAGAATTCATGCAAATGGCAATCTTGCCAACCAAAAGCGTCTTGAATGGCCACATGTAAATCCCAAAACGTATAGGTTTTTGGCACTTCAATGCGTCTATAAATAGCAGGTTCTGTATGTTTTAAAGTGACTACAAACTGATAAATAGGTTTATTGGAACGCATATGAGGCATAACGTACTACCTTAGTTCAATGTATTTTACTGTAACTATTATACAGTCATTTTAGGAATCTCCTGATGAGAAAGGAAGATGGATTCTCATTCAAAATTTTATTATCGACCGAGATAATGCTCTGTAATATACGCCCTATTATGCTTCATCTCCCAGCTAACAGCTTGGAGAGATTGTTCGTACGAATATCCAGCCTGAGCATATTCAAACATGCGTCGTTTGGCAAAGTTCCAGCGCAAACCATGTGTTCCTTCACAAGGTATATTTAATGTTTGACACGCCTTTTTGATAGATTGATAGTATTCACTTCGTTTGAGTTTAAATACATCATAAAGGGCGATGCACGATTCTAAACGTTGATAGGTAGTTTCAGTGATGAGTATTTCACCTACTTTTCCACCCTTCTCTTTGGTTAAGATAACACCTTTTTGCTCTTTCGTGATAGGATCATTTTTATAGCCATGTAGCTGTTCTTTTTTTATCAGTGCACATCCCTCCACTCTTGCACCACCTTCATACTCAATAGAAGCTGCAATATGATGCCAAGGATTTTCTTTGAGGGTGTTAATGAGTAAGAGAGGATCAGCGTAAGCACGGTTATGATAATTATCAGCTACCAAATCAAAGTTTCTAGCACTATTGAGTAGGGATTGGCGAATAGAGAAATTATAGTTTCTTCCTTCGCCATATTTAACTTTGGTGTAGTATTTAAGAGCAATTTCAAGTTTACCTAGTGCTGCGCTGATTTTCTCTAAATATTGTTTTGAGGGATAATACTCAAGTTTATAATCCATGTAAGCCACTATATGCTCCGAACTGATCTCTTCCGTATCTTTGATATGCCAGTGTTCTTTGAGATAGTTAAAGAAGTTGTTCCAGACATTACGGTAACTCTCCATGGTTTTATAGGAAGATACCTTTTGAAAATTTGGGTGGGTTGGATTAATACGCTCTTGCTTTGTAGCACCAGCACAAAAGATAGCTTTGGTTAATTCTGCACTTTGGTAATAAACAGATCCTCTCATGATATTTCTCTTACACAAGTTTTTGATAGATTCAGCCCCTATCTTAGGCAAGGTTTGTTAAGTCAATCTGCTTTTTCATTTACAATGAATCTTAACGTGATAAGCTGCTCACGGCTCTTTTGGTTAAGATGGTACGATGC
>SABI01000490.1 GCA_009929055.1 Spirochaetia bacterium
GGGTTAGGGTAGGATGTAATCAAAGACAAAGAACTGAATACGAGTGTATTGAAGTAGATAGTCCTGAAGAAGCAACAACCATTGTTGATAAGGCTAACGACACTGGTGTTGGTATCGGCGTAAGTTACAGAAACAATGTATATGCTGTTTCTATCCACGACATCGAAACTCTTTTAAATCAGTTTTCTTTAAGTTTGCAGAGACATACACAATCTTACTTTAAATGCGTAAGCGCACAATGTATTTACACAACACGTTCTGGCGGATGGAAAAGAGGTAATTATATCCCCTCTGCCTATTTTGCAAAAGAATCAGAGCTTTACTTCTTTAACAGTCCTAGAACAGATAAGTTAAAGAATTACTGTGCTTTAAATAACATCTCTCCTGATCAGGTACTTATTTCAGATCTTATTGATGAATATCCATTAACATATCTAAAAAACAATTCAGAGAAGTTTATCTTTAAAAAACTTCCTGTTATTGTAACTGAAGACGATTTAGACGAAGCTTGGAAGCAGCGCCCTAAAAGAGTAGTAACAAGAGCAGCAGTAACAACTAAAAAAGCTTCTTTTGATATGGATGAAAAGGTTACCTGCTATTCTGTTAATGAGGGAGTTATTACTTCTGATGATGCGTTAAAGACTGTAGGGACATACGAACAAGTATTCCAAACAGAGTATGAAATCTTTGGGAAGGAATTTTGTAAAATTGCCGAAGAACTGAAAGAACTTCCTAACATTCTTATTGTTCATGTACCAAAAACCTCCAAAAAACTCAAAAAGGTACAAGGCTTACTAGAACAATTATCTTCGAACGCAAAAGCGTACAAAGAGTTTATCTACGACGCCACTCCTTACTATCAAGCACAAAAGTATGTTATCTCTAATAAGAATATGAGAGACAACCTAATTAAGGCTATAGTGTATGTTTCAATGCATTATCATATTCCTAGATACATTGATTCTTTTATTGACTTAAAAGAGCCAACTGAAATCTATAAAACCTTGGTTAGACACACACTTAATTCGCATGTAGATGAGAAGTTTGTACTGCCTTTAAAACTTCAATTACTGGTTGAGGGTGCTAGAAGATGTAATGTTAGTACATCAGACTTTGTTAGTCTTCTCACACCACAAGAAGTAAAAGAGGTTAAAAAAGTAATAAAAGAGTTCCACAAAACCGTTACGGATAAAGTAACCGTACTAATTAACAAACAACAGGAAACACAAAATGATTCCACACATTAAAACAAACACCACAGTAACCTTCGTAACACCTGAAGGTATTCCTCAACAATTTTCTATGGATCACCCATCTGCAGAAGAAATGTTGGCTATTATTCAATCACCTGATGCTTCTATTGATCAGGATTGGGAAGAACTACAAGAACTGTTAATTCCACGTAATCGACTGCGCCGTATTATTAACCAATCCGGTGTAGAACTTTCAATGGATCAGTATGGGGATGTAGTTTGTCTGGTAGACGATATTGAAATGTCTGTAGATCGTTCTCTGGTCACAGAAATTCTGGAACTGTACGAACAAAACGGTGATATCAAACCTCTGATCGCTTTCTTACGTCACTTGGCAGACAACCCTCGTAAAGAAGTTGCTGTCT
>SABI01000491.1 GCA_009929055.1 Spirochaetia bacterium
CACCAGAAGAAATCTCTGAGGCGTTAAAGACGAAAGCTTCAACTAGATCTCCTCTCATGCCATCAACCACGGTATAAAGCCTAAAGGTAAAAGGTCCTATCGGAGTGCCAACTTTTGTAAGTTTAAAAGCAAAGCCAAGATAATCTTTAGCATATGTAATATTGTAAACTATCGGACTATCGCTTTTCAGATCTTCTACGCCTGTGCCAACAAAGGCCACTTCATCTATCCCTTCACACTTAATATCCTCTCCAGCTTCAAGGTTCATGGTAGTTAAACCAGCTGTCCCATCAGCACCTTTAGAGGTGTGAAGATCCCAGTAAGTAGTATTGGTTGGGTTTATACCTGGGCCGCTTTCTAAAATTTTTAAATATGTATTTCCATTATAATGAACCAAGTCATACGGGTCATAAGTATTTAAAGAAGAGTAGGTTCCTTTCCAAGTAATACCTTGTCCATCGTTACCATCATTACCTGGATCTCCTTTTTCTCCTACTCCTTCTGGGCCTGGGGGACCTGGTATACCTCTGACATCAACCCATTCGCCCCACAAGCCACCTGGTTCTTGAAATCTAATCTGAGTTCCATTCCACTCATGAGCTGGCATTGGACCCATCGGACCGCCGCCTGGACCATCCTTTAAGTCAACCCATTCTCCCCATGAGCCGTTTGGATTTTTAAAACGAATACGAGGCCCATCCCATTGGTGCTCTGGTGCTAGACCATCTTTTCCACCAGCCAATAGAATCAGTTTGCCAGTAAAGGCAGATGAGAATTTAACTCTCAAATTATTGTCATCTATTAATAAGAGCTCATCGTATTCAACTTCATTATAATCATTGTCATATACCTTAGCAAAGATACCCTTCGTGGCTAAGTAGTGCTCTACATTAAAGATTGTTTGATCTTCAATTTCATACTCTCGAATGTAACCTTCTCCACGAGAGGCAATAGGTAAATAGGTCGGAGCATCAGTGACACAAATATAAATACCAGGTTGGTATTCTCCACTTCTCTGTATTAGAGTATAAACAACTCCAACTTCACTTTCCGCTGGAAGTTCCGTAACATGAAGTGAACCACTATATTTCTGTATAGCCTCGACTGTATCAGCTAACTGATTGTGTAAGATTTTATGTGTATTCTCTTGATAATTTTTATTTTCTACCCTTTGAAAGGTATCTTTGCTATTAGGTAAATTTGACATATTATATGCTTAAATCACGTTGAGAACCAAGTCTCATTCTCCAACGGATATTAATTATATCATCTGGACCCTTTTCAGTCGGGGTCATCAGAAGACGTGCTAACATTTCTCCACTCTTCCCTTCTGGACTTCCAGATGGAACATCTGTGTTTACAAGTGCGATCTCAGTAATCAAGATAGAGTCACCTCCACTTAATTGAGCAGCATCTAAAACGGCAGTAATATAAACTTCATTCTCGGCTCCCATTGGATCTGTGGCTGGGCCTAGAATTCTCTTCATAGAAACAGGAACTCTCCAAGCACTTGGGTTTAGGAAAGAAGCTCCTTTAAAGTCGCTTCGACCTTCTCCTTGCAGTGTTTGTTCTGCGGTAACTGGAGAGATAGTGAATTGAACTCCAGCTTGAACTGGGT
>SABI01000103.1 GCA_009929055.1 Spirochaetia bacterium
TCCTAAATCACAGAGATCCTCGCCTGTACGCTAAGGGATAAATTTGGTATATTAGGGTTAGTGATTCTATCTACATACCTAATGTGATAAATTTTGATAAATTTCTATTAAATAAAGATATATAAATTTATTTAGTCGGTTTTTATAGAAATTTATAACCCATTTAAGGAGGATTTTATATGGATATAATTACTAATGAGAAACTACAGGAAATACTATCGATACGTTCTGCGTGGTGTATTTCTCTCTTCATGCCAACACATCGTGCTGGTCGAGAAACAGAGCAAGATCCAATTCGTTACAAGAATTTATTAAGTGAGGCTGAAGAAAGATTACTAGCTAAGGGTCTTGGTGCACATGATGTAAAAAAGATGCTTAAAGCACCTAAGAGCCTACTTGAAGCAACTCCTTTTTGGCAACACCAAAGCGACGGATTGGCACTCTTCTTCTCAATTGACTATTTTTATCTCTTCAGACTACCTCTAGAATTTACTCCAATGGTCTTCGTCAACGACCGATTTCATATTAAGCAATTATTGCCTATTCTAAATAGTGACGGCACATTCAATATCCTTGCTATCAGTCAAAACAAAGTTCGCCTATTTAAAGGAACTCAGCAAACAATTGATGAAATAGATCTACCCGATACACCTGATACTCTTTCAGAATCTTTTCCTGACGACTGGCCAAAGCAGAAATTCCAATTTCAAACTATGGGATCATCTGGGAAAGGGGGTCAGGGAGGCAACACTCATGCACATGCTACAGGTACTGACGTCAAAGTACGCCTCAAGAAATGGTTCCGCAAAATTGAGAAGGAAGTGACTAGCTTACTTAAAGATACCCAATCACCTCTGGTTCTAGCTGGTGTTGACACCTTATTTCCAATCTACTCAGAAGTGAATACCTACCCTAATCTCGTAGAGGAAGGAATTCCAGGAAATCCTGATGAAATGACGGGCAAAGAATTGCATCCCAAAGCTTGGGCTTTAGTAGAACCAATATTTACGAAAGAGAGAGAAACTGGTATAGCGTTATATCGTCAATTAGCAGATACAGAGCAGACTACTAATGATATTACTAAAGCACTCCTTGGTGCCTATCGAGGGCAGGTAAAAACTCTCTTCGTCGCCCTTGGTGTTCAGGTGTGGGGGAATTATGATCCTGAAAAAGAGGAAGTTCTCTTATACGAATCCCACCAATCTGGCGCTGAAGATCTACTCGATCTAGCTGCTATTCAGACCTTAATCATGGGAGGGGCTGTCTTTGCTGTTCCACCAGAAGATGTTCCTAGTAGTACCCTTGTTGCAGCAGTATTTCGTTATTAACATCACTTTATTAGTGGTACCATAATACATTCTAAGAAAGGAGCAACCAATAAAGTTGCTCCTTTCTATTTTGATTACAACATAGCGAGTGAGAAAAAAGACAATTCTTTTTAAAACAAAACTCACACACTAGCGATATTGAATATCTCTATAATATCCTCACTTCCTAGTGGAATGTAAGAAGGAATTGGCTTGGTATTCCCATTAGTTGTCATATCAGCAAGGATGCGGTACTCTGACTTATCGATACCGAGTTCATTCATTGTTACTGGCATTCCAAGACTCTTGAAATAAGCAACCATCACATCTATCCCCTGCTTTGCTGTCCACTGTGGATAATCATGATCCATTTCCACTCCCCACACACGCTGTGCAAGTTGGGCAAACTTTCTTACATCATGCTTATATACATACTTTGCCCATGCAGGAAATATGACAGCAAGACCTGCACCGTGAGAGACTTCATCATGCAAGCCTGAGATATCATGCTCAATTTTATGAGCAGGGAAATTAGCACTCTTACCACATCCAGTAAGGCCATTATGAGAAAGAGAAGAAGCCCACATGAGGGTAGCGCGAGAAGCATAATCATTTGGATTAGCAATCACTTTGGTCCCTGCATTCTTTACTGCTACCAATAGTCCTTCAGCAATTCGGTCTGTTAAATCGGTATCAGTATCTTTTGTGAAATAGCGTTCAAGGGTGTGCATCATCGTGTCCACTATTCCACAAGCACTCTGATAAGGGCTTACTGAAAAGGTGAGAGTTGGATTCTCAAATGTAAAATAAGGGCGCAATAGGTCATGGTTCAATGCCCGTTTTAGTTTCTTTTCTTCATTACTAAGAACATGTGAGTAACTCATCTCACTCCCTGCAGAAGAAATGGTCAATACTACAGCAGTAGGAACCCTTTTTGTAGGGAGTATCTGGTTCTCAATCATATCCCATGGGTCTTGATCATGGGTTAACCCCAAACCAATCCCCTTGGCAGCATCAATGACACTCCCTCCACCGACTGCAACAATTAATTCAATATTTTCTTTTTTTGCGAGCTCTATTCCCTTACGAACAAAGGTTATTTTTGGATTAGGATCAACTCCTCCAAGGGTAATATAAGTAATCCCCGCAGCTTCAAGACTATCGGTCACCACCGAGAGGAGTCCACTTCTTTTAACACTACCGCCTCCATAGAGAACCATCACTCTCTTATAGCCAGCTTCAGCTAATGTTGGACCTACCTGTTTTTCGGCATCAGTACCAAAAATAATTTTTGTCGGTGCATGGTAAATGAAATTATTCATATTAGTATTTCCTCCCTGGAAGTCTCTAAAAAGTAATGCAGACAATATTCCAAATGCATTCTCTTCCTTATGAAAGCAGAAAAACTGAGAATGTGCAATTGAAAGAGAGAAATGAGGTAAGTTATATAATTATAGAGATGTAATGTGATAGGATAATTGCAGTTTAATCCTTTTAAACATGTAACAGTGGTAATCGTTATGATCGTTATGAATAATATCTTATTGACATATTTACAAATCCTCAGTATTAGCTAGTAGACTTTTTATTGAATGAGCATATTCTTTAGGGCTCATGCCACAGATATGAGAAAACTGTTTGGAAAAATGGTGGATTGAACTATATCCTAATTCATATGCTATTGTTGTAACGTTCCCTTTTCCTTCTCTGATGAACTGCTTTGCCCTTTCCATTTTAAGTCTTGCATACCATCCCATAACACTATGATTTGTTTCGTGCCTGAAGATTTGTTGAGCTAGTGTTTTACTCATCGATGAGTGATTGCATACATCATCAAGGGTAATATTATTGCTAATATTTTCTAGAAGATAGGTATTTGCTAATTCAAATCGGCTTTTCTTATCCATGCTTTGAATGGGACTTAGAGTAGAGGGAACTTTAGCACCCTCTTCTCCTTGTTTTAATAGCTCAATGAGAAACGCTTCAAAATAGTTCTTGATGAGTTGCTGACTTCCTATGGGAGGATTATCGGCTAAAGTGAGACTTTTGTAATAGGGATCTGAAAAGTCTGTTGCATAGACCTCTTTTGCTTCATTAATAATCAAAGAAAGAAGAGTTTTTGTTCTCCCATTTATAGGGAGAATATTATTTTTAAAATATTTCATTTTAGCAGAGTTTGTATCAAATGAAATAACAACTAAACAAGGAGAAATGAGCCCATCACACTCTACAGAGTGAAATTCGTTTGGTTCATGAAAAATTATTTGACCTTGTCTTAATTGATGTCTCGCAGTATCAGTTTGGACAAACACAACCCCTTTATCAACATACAAGAGTTCCCAAAAGTCGTGGCGTTCTCCCTTAAAATGGAATTTCTTCGGATATTCAAAATAATGAAAAGTGATAAAATAATTTACTTTAATATCGGTCTTCATAGGAGTTAACAAAAACCCATTTTTAAATTTTCCCATTCGCACATTATATCATGGGATGGTAGAAATAACAAATACTGTGTTCTTTTGTATAAATACGGATAGAAATTCGACAGATATAATTTGAATATATTTACATACGATATGATTTCATATTAAAGGAGAAAGGGATATGAAGAAGAGAACATTATTAATAGCACTATTGATTATTTCAATAGTTGCAACATCACTCAGTGCAGGTGGCACAAGTGAATCAAAAGCTGACAAAAAAACAGTAACTTACTGGTCGATGTGGAACGAAGCAGAGCCACAGGGATTAGTCCTCGCACAAGCTGCCGAGGCTTTTGAGAACGAGACAGGAATATTTATTGACATCGTTTTTAACGGAAGGGAAATTAGAAAAACTCTAGCACCCGCTCTTGAAGCTGGAGAGACAATAGATATGTTCGATGAAGATATTACCCGAGTAAACTCTAACTGGGGGAAATTCTTACTTCCACTCGAAGAAAAGGTAAAACAAACGTATCCAACAACTGGTGGAAAAAGTTTTGCTGATTCAGTAAGCAAAGCATTGTTAGATCTTGCTCGACAAGAAGGGAATGGAACACTTAAAGTAATCCCTTACCAACCATTTGCTTTTGTTGTTATGTATAACCAAGATCTTTTTGACAAAGCAGGAATCACCGCTACCCCTACCACATGGAAAGAATTTGAAGTGGCTGCTGCAAAACTCATAAGTGTAGGAGTTACTCCTATCACAGTTGATGATGCATACATGGCAGCATTCTTTGGCTACAACATGTCTCGCCTCATTGGTGTAGAAAAAACTCTCGCTATGGCAAATAACAACGACTTTAGTGATCCAGCAGTAAAAGAGTTTGGTAGAATCTGGTCAGACGCAGCTAAAAAAGGATGGATCAGCAAAAAAGCTGCTTCAAACATCTATCCTTCAGGGCAAATTGAAGAAGTTGCCTCAGGGAAAGTTGCTATGTATCTAAATGGTACTTGGCTCCCTAACGAAATCAAAGGCAATGCTCCAAACATGAACTGGGGAAGCTTTGCATGGCCAAGCATGAGTCCTAATGGTGCAGGAACTGAAGCTAATAACTACGGAGCACAATGTTTTGGAATTAACAATAAATCAACAGTAGCTGATGAAGCGTTCCAATTTGCTGTCTATATGACAACAGGCAAATGGGATAGTGAACTTGCTAAACAAAGCTTAGGCGTTCCAATGGGCAGTACTAGTGATTGGCCAAAACAAACAGCCGGTGCTAAAAAAGTAATTGACAATACCACAACATGGATGACATGGGCTGCTGGAATGGAAAATAGCGCCGATGTAAACTCAAAAATTAAAGAAAATTTCGCAAAACTTATTACAGGCTCATTAGATGCGGACAGCTTCTATGCAGCAATGAATAAATAACGAATCGATTGAATTCCCTGTGAGTAGATTACTTACAGGGAATTTCTACTAATTAAGGTAATCCTATGAAAAAAAACCGAACAATGATTATCACATTTCTTACTCCAGCACTCATTTGCTATCTTCTAGTGTTCCTTTACCCATCAATTAGAACAACTATAATGAGCTTCTTTGCAGTAGAAGGGGTAACAGATGCAATTTCAACGTGGCACTTTGTTGGTTTTGGCAATTATATAAAACTCTTTAACACCCCAATATTCATGCAATCGATGGCTAATATAATGAAAATATGGATTGTGGGGGGCTTAGGAGTTATGTTTGTTGCCCTCTTTTTTGCAGTAGCACTTACAAATGGGATGAAAGGGGTGAAATTTTTACGCTCTGTAATATACCTGCCCAACGTTGTCTCTGCTATTGCTATGGGAACTATGTGGATTAGCTTTGTTTACAACTCAGACTATGGACTATTGCACAATGTATTTAAGACTATTGGTCTTGAACAACTTTCCCAAACCCTATGGACAGGTCCAGATAAACTATTTTGGTCAATGCTTGTTGCCTATAGTTTTGGAATGGTTGGATATCACATGTTAATTTTTATGGCAAGCATAGAACAAATTCCGAAAGATTATAAAGAAGCGGCCCTTATTGAAGGGGCTAATGTATTTCAACGATTTTTTCGAATTACCATCCCATTTTTAAAAGGGTGTTTTAGAACAAATATAGTCATGTGGACAGTTTTTACTGTTGCGTTCTTTGTGTGGGCTCAACTATTTAGTCCTGTAAACCTTTCAAATGCCACAGTTGCACCAATGAACTACATGTATGAAATCGTATTTGGGTCTTCGTCGAATGCAGCAACAGTGAGAGATAGTGGCGCCGGAGCTGCTGTTGGTGTAATTATGATGGTTATCGTCATTTTTGCTTTCGCATTAACAAATCTTATCGTTCGAAACGACGATGTAGAATTATAGGAGAGATATAAGAATGGCTAGAAAAAAGAATTACTCCTTAGATAGAAACCTCCAAGTAAAGCTTATCCCCTCCTATATCGTTATTGGTGGATGGGTATTATTTACTTTCGTCCTTATTGGATGGGTCTTTTTTGCATCTTTTTCAACTTCCCAAGAAATATTTAGTGACCATATGTTTAAATTTGAAACCGGATTTCATTTTGAGAACTACGTAAAAGCATGGAAAACTCAGAAAGTGAGTGTCTTCTTCATGAACTCACTCTTTTATACAGTTGTCTCGTGTACTGCTATTATTCTTATTTCAAGTCCAGCTTCTTATGTACTCAGTAGATTTAAATTTAGAGGAAATATGGTTGTACAAAATCTGATTGCTTCTGCCCTCGGAATTCCAGCGATTATGATAGTGATGCCCTTATTTGGATTAGTAAGCAGGCTCCACCTAACAAATAATCGATGGCTCCTCATCTTTTTATATATATCGATGAGTGTCCCTTTTTCAACATTCTTCTTATTCTCATTCTTTAAAAGTTTAAGCACTACATATGAAGAAGCTGCTGCTATTGATGGGTGTTCTCCATCTGGAACTTTTTGGAGAATAATGTTCCCCCTTGTTCAACCAGGGATTGTAACAGTAACAATATTTAACTTTATTACAATTTGGAATGAATATTTTATGTCGATGATCTTTGCTAATAGGCCAAATGTAAGGCCAGTAGCTGTTGGATTATTCAACATGATTCAAGCAATGCGTTATACAGGAGATTGGGGAGGAATGTTTGCTTCAGTTGTAATAGTTTTCATGCCAACTTTTATCCTCTACATATTCTTATCTGATAAAATTATTCAAGGCGTTACAGCTGGAGCGATAAAAGGATAAGAGAGTACTCACCTGTATAGATTAAAGAACTTTTTTGTAATAGGCAGATTTGTCTATCTAATGTTCTAATCATTTCACACTTAGATTAAGCTCATAAGAGCGAGGACATAATGAACATAGCCAACGATAAGATAGAAGAGGTAATTTCACACTTTAAGATAACAGGAACTCTCCTTAATATTAAAGCAAATAGAGAAGGACATATAAACTCTACCTTTATCTCAACATTTGAAGCTGGTGGAATTATAAAAAAATATACCCACCAGAGAATTAACACCCACGTATTTAAACACCCATTTGAGGTAATGGAAAATATTAATGCCATCACCAGCCATATAAGAAAAAAACTAATCAAAGAAAATTGTGAAGTGACAAAAAGGTGCTTACAAGTAGTAAAGACCAAAGATAACACCCTCCTTTTTGTTGATAAAGTGGGAGGACATTGGAGAACGTATCACTTTATTGATGATGTAAAAACCTTTTCAACTATTGAAAATGAAGAACAAGCAAAATTACTTGGACATGCTGTTGGTCAATTTCAATTATATCTTAGTGACTTTGATGGAACAACTTTACATGAAACTATTCCCCATTTTCATGATATGACTCTTCGCTATAAACAATTAGAAAAAGCAAAGAAGGTAAACTTTAATAATAGAATAGAAATGGTGAAAGAAGAACTTCATTTTCTTGAGGTCAATAAAGAAAGAGGACAGAGACTCTGGCAAAGCATGGAAAGAGGATTACTTCCTGTTCGAGTAACTCATAATGACACAAAGATGAATAATGTCCTCTTTTCACTTGATGGAAAAGAAGCACTTTGCGTGATAGATCTTGATACCGTGATGCCAGGAACGATTCTTTTTGATACTGGCGATATGATTCGAACCGCAACAAATAGGGCTGCAGAGGATGAAACAGATCTGAATAAAGTAGAATGTGATGTTGCTCTTCACAAAGCCCTTATTCAAGGATACCTCTCTAAAGCTCTCTTTCTTACCCCTAGTGAAAAAGAATTAGTAGTAGAATCAGGAAGGAATATTACCCAAATTATGGCAGTAAGATTCCTTAGTGATTATCTCAATGGAGATATTTATTACCATATTGAGAGAGAAGATCATAATATAATACGGGCTAGAACCCAAATAAAACTTATACAGGATATGGACAAAAAATGGGATATCCTCACCCACATAGAAAATTAGGAGAGAGCCTCATATGAGTGTAAGAATAGAAAAAATTACTATTAAAGCATCCTTACCACAAGGAGAGAACCCTCTTCCCTATTTCAGGGCCCCTCACCACGACATGCTCGTGTGTGTAAAAGAGAATGTAGGGATAGATTATCAGAAGTTGATGGGACTCGATTGTGGATATAGAGTGCTCCCCTACTCTGTTCAAGATAGGTATGATACCAACCGAGTAGAACAAGAAATTGAAGCAGTTGTCATGGAAAATGAATTTCTTAAATTCCGAATTAATCTTGCTCGCGGCGGCGTAATTGATAGCGCCATTTATAAAC
>SABI01000492.1 GCA_009929055.1 Spirochaetia bacterium
TGGCGATATAGAATTTCTTCACCCCTCGTTTTTCCTTCTGGGGTGAGGGAAATAGCCCCATAAGGATTGTGAGTAATGTAGCCAAGATCTTTTAATATCTTTATTGCCCTTGATACACTTGGTTTACTCACATTTAAGTGCGTGGCAACATCAATTGGCCTTACATTAGTTTGCTTTTGTTGAAGAACAACGATTGCCTCTAGGTAATCTTCTCCTGATTCTTGCACCTTACATCTCCAAATAATTCAATCTATTCTATCTCTAACTAATGAGGTAGTCTCCATCTTTTATCCACATCTTTTTTCTCATAAAGGTTGAAATAACCACTGATATGAGGGCAGGAAGAAGGAAATGAAGTAAGAGAATTTTCCACCAAGATTCAGGGCCCATCACCGAAAGGGTATTTATCTGACCAACGAGGCCACTAGTTCCCATACCAGCACCGGGAGCATTATTTTTCATCTGGAATATGGTAGTGGCAAAAGGGCCAAGAATTGCTGCTGTGATTGTTGGGGGAACCCATATACGCCAGTTTTTCACAATGTTAGGCATTTGAATCATACTTGTTCCAAGGCCTTGGCTAATTAAACCACCTACTTTGTTCTCTTTGTATCCAGAGAAAGCAAATCCTATCATTTGAGAAGCACATCCAACTGTAGCTGCTCCTGCAGCAAGTCCACTAATTCCAAGACTAATACAAATAGCAGCACTACTTATTGGAAGGGTAAGTATCATTCCAACTGTGACGGCAACTAATATTCCCATTGGAATTGGATAAAGGGTCGTAAGCTGATTCACAAATGCCCCTATAGCATTCATCATTGCAGCTACTACTGGGGAGAGGAATACTCCAGTAATGGAGCCAAACCCTATAACAAAGATGGGAACGAGGAGAATATCTACTTTAGTTTTCCCTGCGATTCTCTTTCCCATTTCAGCCCCTACGAGGGAAGCTAATAAGGCACCAACTGGCTCTCCTACGATAACTTTTGTAATAAGGCCTCCATCAAAGAAGAAGGTTCCTGCCCCTATTGCTCCAGTAACAGCTGAAGCAAAGATAGCTAATGGGGGAGCTCCTACACTAAGAGCGACCCCTACTCCAATAGCAGGGCCCATCATATTCATTGCAATTTGCCCTACTTGCATAATTATTGGGGAATCGACGTAGAATCCTATTTGCTTAATAATTAAACCGATAATTAAACTCGCAAAGAGCCCTTGCGCCATGCCATTTAATATTTTTACAATGTAAGTTGATACTTTTTTTGATCCGCTCATCTCAATCTCCTCTTTTTTGTATATGGGGAATTGGATGACTTCAACAACCTTAATTTGAGGTCAAATTAAGGAAGGCCTCCGTGAATATGGAGATTATAATCAAAAGAGGAAGAATTGTATAGTGATGCTTCTCCTACTCAAACGGATAGGTAAAGTTCCATTGATTACGCAGCGTATCCATTATATCCATAACTCTCAATATTTCCTTATGGGGATGCTCGGGACACTCTATTGCTTTTGCATGAATTGCATTGATACAAGATCTCACTTGGTACTCAAACCCAGTTATCTGTGTAGGTTGTTCAATCTCTCTCACTAGGTGATAATCAGTATCATA
>SABI01000493.1 GCA_009929055.1 Spirochaetia bacterium
CAATAAAACAGGAAAGACAAAGAGGCAAAGCGCAAGGTAGAAAATGCACGGTATTAAGTGCATAAAATAGGGGGTAAAAACCAAAGTTAAGGGAAAGACAAGCCTTGGCTAAAAGCGGGCTTTAAATTGCAGATAGAAGGCAGTTAATAAGTAGAGAAGATTCAAGGCAAAAAAAAGCCTGGTATTACCAGGCTTTTTTACAAGAGAATAGATTTTCTTAAGAATATAGCAGATAGCTTGATATAGGAGTCTCAGAAATCAAGCGCTGATCCCAGTAGGTAAAGGCAAATTCAAGCAAAACCAAGGAATGAGCAAGGTCTAATGATTGAAGTTTGTCCATTAGGGTTGGTAAATCCCCAGAAATATGGTCCATTTCATCACGAGCAACAGTGTTAGTTGTGATGAAATGAAGGGCAGAATAATTGGAAGAGAGGGTCGCAATATTCGGGCGATCGAGACGATGACAGGTATTGACCTTATTATAGATGATACTCCGGAAGCTGTAATATTATCTGGATTTGATCCTGTGAGAAGGGAAATTGCAAGAATTGCTTTAGAAAAACTCATCGTTGATGGGAGAATACATCCTACTAGGATCGAAGAAATGGTGGAAAAGGCAGAAAAAGAGATAAGCAATATTATTAAAGAGGAAGGCGAACAAGCGACGTTTGAAGTAGGTATACATAATCTGCATCCAGAATTAGTTAGATTGTTAGGCAGGTTAAAATATAGGACAAGCTACGGACAAAATGTCTTGAAGCATTCCATTGAAGTAGCTCATTTGGCAGGGTTAATGGCTGGCGAATTAGGAATGGATGTAAAATTAGCTAAGCGCGCTGGCTTGCTCCATGATATTGGAAAAGCTATGGACCACGAAGTAGAAGGAACACACGTTGATATTGGTATAGATGTATTGCGTAGATACAAGGAAAGCGAAGCTGTTATTAATGGTATGGCTGCGCATCATGGCGATTATGAGCCAAAGAGTTTAGAGGCGGTATTGATTGCTGCAGCGGATGCCCTCTCGGCAGCCAGACCTGGCGCTAGAAGGGAAACCCTAGAAGCTTACATTAAGAGACTCCACACATTGGAGGACATTGCTAACACTACGGCAGGGGTGGAAAAATCCTACGCGATTCAGGCAGGTAGAGAAATTCGCATTTTGGCCAAGCCTGAAGAAATGGGAGACGAAGAGATCGTTTTCTTGGCTAGAGAGATTAGCAAACGTATTGAGAGCGAGCTAGAATATCCTGGACAGATCAAAGTAAATGTTATAAGGGAAACTAGAGCCATTGAGTATGCCAAGTAAAAAATACTAGATTTTGATATGGAAAAGGTAATTAAAATGTAAGAAGATTAAAGGGCTGTCTCTAAATGATGTATATCAAGAAGAGACGGCTCTTTTTTAAAGAAGATATTACAGAAGAGGAAAAGTCCATGAAGAAAATAATTCTTTTATTACTGCTTATAATAATGGGGTTGGGAAGTGCTGCATGTGCAATGCATCAAGATAACCCTATGCAGGATAGTCCAGAGGTGCTAGCTAGTATAAGAACATCCGATGAAGCTGATAAGGCCTACGACCCTGCCTTGCAGGAGAGGGAAGATAATATCA
>SABI01000104.1 GCA_009929055.1 Spirochaetia bacterium
TAGCTATAAGAGATGGAAAAGCTCCAATAGGGGCAATTCCTACAAAGGTCCTCCCCTCTTTTAGGCCAGATAAAGCTATTTTGATAGGGAATTCAGAATTTCCTCAATATATTGAGACCCTCTCATTGAGTGTTGCAATGAGCATTAACTCTGTGTCAGATCTTCTACTAGCTCTCTCTAAAAGGGTAGAAATATTTATAAAAACAGGATGTAAAGCGACCGATCATGGTCTTCCTATGGTACCATTTGAACTTCTTAGTGATAAGGAAATAGAAGAAGCCTTCCAAAAGAGGATGAATGGAGAAACCCTTAGTAAGAGAGAAGAAGAGGCTTTTTCAACAAAGGTTCTCCTCTTTTTAGCAAAAGAGTATCATACACATGGTATTGTGATGCAATTACATGTCAATGCGATACGGAACTTAAATCCTCCAGCTTTTAACACTCTCGGCCCTGATACAGGTTATGATGCCTCTCACGACCTATCGGTAGCACAAAAACTTTCTCTCTTCTTAGGTTCCTTAGAAAAGGATCATTCTTTGCCTAAGACAATCCTCTACTCACTCAACCCAAAGGATTATTATAGTATGGGAAGTATCATGGGAGCTTTCCAAGGGGATGGAATTAAAGGAAAAATTCAACTTGGGTCTGCGTGGTGGTTCTGTGACCATAAAGAGGGGATGATAGAGCAAATGACAACCTTAGCAAACCTGGGATCCCTTCCTCGTTTTATTGGGATGCTCACCGACTCTAGATCTTTTCTCTCCTACCCTCGTCATGAATATTTTAGAAGGCTCCTAGCTAACTTGTTAGGTTCTTGGGTTGAAAATGGGGAAATACCCCATGATCCAGTTTTGTTAGATAATGTAATGAGAGATATTAGCTTTAGAAATGCAAAAGAATACTTTGGTCTTTAATGTAAGAATATAGATGATTTGTGTATAAAAATGATGAATTTTATCTCATTATAACGGGTTTGTTTTTTCTCAAATAGGGATATCATAACACTATGGATATTCACTTAGCTATACAACATATTCTTACTGAAAAAAACATCACCATAAGTGCAGTCTCTAGAGAGAGTGGCCTTACCCGTTCTTATATTTATAAGGTTCTTAGTGGGAGACATTCTCCTACCATCTACACCCTTAGTCGCTTTGCTGAGGCCCTAGAAATGCCCCTTTCTGAACTTATTATGGTTGCAGAAGGAGATGGTTTTATCTAAGGCTGTGTTGGGACATAAAGAATAGCTCTTCAGTTGCTAGGGCAATCTTAGTCACAGAAAAATCTTTACCATCTGGAAATAGGTAATAGGTATCATCAAGTGTAGATAAATCGATACAATCTCCTTTACCAAAATAATTATATTCTATATGGCAAGAGTACATCGACTCTACTGATTTTTTTAATTCAAAAGGTTCTCCATTAAAATCAGATGTCAAACTAAATCCATTAAGAGAATGGGTGAGCTGGCCCTTTCCGAGACGAATGTAGCGCCTCGCATTAGGGAGGGCATCAACAGTAACGGTCAATTCTATATGGTAGGTTCCATTGAGCACTTCCTTTCTCACTTGCTCTCTTTCAAATTCATACCAATCAGGGATATGAGAAAATTCTGTTATAAGGGAAGATTCATCATCAGCTAACTTGGTAGCACTTAATTCTCCTAATGTACTCATCTGCCACTCTTTGTTACAAGAGCGACACACAAGAAAGGAATCATAGCTATCCATATGATATTCACTCATACAATGGGGACATTGATAAAGAACTTTATGAAGACCTTGCCCCCTTTTAGGATGATCAATTATGATATTATTCTCTTTTTGCCATCGATATTCATCGTATTCAAATGCCTTATTAATCTTCTCATTAATAGCATCAACAGAAGTTTCTACTAACTCCTGTGGCGTGAAAATGAGACTCATATCAGCAGCTATTTTATTCCCTCGAGGGGTCAAATTCCAACAGGGACTATTAAGATAGTTCCCATGCATATTTAGTACAACAATGGGAACTCCGAGAAGCTTTGCCATTTTTCCCAAAGAAGCTGGTAGAACTGCATTCGTCCCAATAAGGGAATATCTTGCTTCAGGATAGAGGGCAAGGATATCACCATGCTTTGAAAGGACATGCCGAATTTGACGAATAAGTTGAATGTCATTGGTAAACTTTCTTTTGCAAATCCCTCCAGCTTGTCTTAGGAGCCATTCTCTTCCAATGAACCCATCAATTGCAACTACATAGGCAGCCCTATGGGGAAATATTGCCGCAGTTGTCACTTTAAAATCATTAAAAGCGTGGTGAGTGCAAAGCAAAAGATAAGGTGGTTTAACCCCTTCCATGTTCACTTTATTTATTTTCAGCTTCCCTTTTATAATAGCAGGAAGACTTAGTAACCAAGTCACTGGCCTCAAATAGTGCCTTTGCCTAACTGGAACTCTTTTCATATCGAATCGAACTGCTTCTCTAAACTTCTCTATCTCATTCATTACTCTTTCACCAATCCTCAGGATGAAAAGGGGATACATCCTTTTATGTATAATAATAGTATAATTAGGAATATTGCTAGAGAAATAAATAAAAACAGGACACAGGTCTCATTAAATTCTCATTAAATTCTTTTTATTTTCCTTGACAAATATAGAATAGTGGGAATTTATTTTACCAAGTACTTGACTAACCTTTATAAATTAAGTATGTTTAACGAGATGATTTTAATTACTTCTGGTGAGTGATGCGGGTTCGATTCCCCCTAGTAATAAATATTTGGTAATCCGAAATGGTTATCGTAAAAAGGTGTTGATGTTCTATACAACGATTAGGTGATTGTAAGTGAAACCAGTTTAAGTCCCATGCTGGAAACTACAAGTTGATCCGAAAATGTATAAGAACGCACCTTTTTTTTATGCCCCAATTATGAGGGCTCTAGAATTGGAAACATCCCAACGATGTGGCTCATCGGATTTTTCTGTGGGTTATGCAATTCTTCTGGATTTAATATAGATTCTGCTATTATCCCAAATCTTTAAAAAGAAGTATTCTTGGTCTCTGTATCCATAGGCAGCTCTTCTCGTTGTTTTTATCATGTGGTTAACGCCCTCAAGAGGGCCATTGGAAATAGGATATACTGCTCTTGAAAGAATTCCATCCATGCGAGTGGTGAGCATTTTATTAAATGACTTAAGCATAGGAATCTTAACTTCATACTTCTTTGAGAGTGCTAACCATTGATCCATACCAGATTTAAGATCTTCTATATTTCTCGTTTGTAAAGCTCCTTTTAACTGATCTCCTAAGAAGAATGCAATATTAAGATGTTCATTACTAGTAAGTACTGTATCAAGCTTCTTCTCATTAAAAATTGACCATTTGCGTTCTCCTGGAGGAAGAGACAACCCTTTCTTTTCATACTTCTCATTCAACTCTCTGTTATGTTCTCTTGCAACTTCATCTTTCTTCCTGAGTCCTTCTCTACTACTCAATAGATGGAATCGCGAATGCTTCAGCTTAGTATAGTCATTTCGAATAAGGTTTAATGCTTGATAATCTTCATGAAGTTGTTGGAGTAATTCTTTCTTTTTCTCTGACCCAACTTGAAGAGGAGTACATACTTTTCTCGTTTTCTTTATAGATTGCCTAATTTCATCTTCTTGTTCTTTTAAACGATTTTGCTCAAGTCGTCTTAACTCAGTTATAATACGGTCATTGAAGTTTCGAATGATGTGAAAACCATCATATATTATCTTAATATGAGGATAACGAGTTTTTATGGCTTTATTATATTGAGCATTCATATCCATAGAAATAGCTTTTACATGTTTCATCCAATCCCTTCCAACGTGATCAAAGAAATGATGGAGTTGTTCTTCTCTATTTCCTTCTTCAAGGAACAAAATCTCTCCTGTTTGCCAATCTATAACTACTGTTGCATAACGATGACCTTTGTGAAGAGAAAACTCATCAACGGCAATGTATGGACTGTAATGTGTTGGTTTTAGGTCAGGGTATTTTTCTTTTAATTGCTTTTTATCTATATTTTTTACTATCTTCCAGCTTGTTTTTAGTGAGGCTGCTATTCCTGCTATACTTGCTTTAGATTTTCCCAAAAGTCCAACTATTTGGTTATAGTATGCCTTTGTAATAAAATGCTCCTTTTGCTTAAAAGGAATCTCTTGTATGCATGTCCTAGAGCACTGTGTACACCAATATTGCAAATATTCTATATGAATACAAAGTAAAACATTACCAAGATAGAGATGTTTTAAAGTAGCAAAAAGATGTTGGTTAATTTCTACACTATGTGCTTCATTACAGTGGGGACATGCTGTTGGTTTCTCTGTGGTAATTCTCCCATACATAGTCTCAACTTTGTACCAACTACCATCTGGTTCATTCTTAATTTCTTTTTTTGGAAATTTAGTAGTTTCAAAATATGGCAATTCTAGGGAAGTATTGGTATAGTCAGTCATGGGCTTTCTCTCCTGTTTAGCTTTTATTGGTTTAATTACTATAACAGATTGGAAGCCCATTTCTATTTATTTTTTTCTATTCTACCCACAGATTTTTCCCAAGAGCCAACGATGTCCTACTGTCACGATGAGAATTATAACCTTTTCTTCCATTATCTCAGTAATCAGACGGTATTTCCCAATTCGATACCGCCATCGTCCAATATGGTTTGCTGAAAGCCCCTTCCCATATATGAAAGGATCTATGCACCCTTCTAAGTTTTTCCTTATCCATGCAGTAATAAAGAGAGCAATATGTTTGTCTAATTTTTTCATCTGCTTCAAAGCTTCTTTACTAAACTCTACATGATACATTATTTCAAGCCCAATTCTTTCTCCACTTCATCTAGAGATAGAGATTCTGGATGTGCGTTGTATGCTTTAATTGCTTCATTATAAAGACTCAAATCATACTCATCCTCGATGTGTTTGAGAGCAGCTTGCCTCATAAACTCAGAGACACTAAGACCATTAAGCCTAGCGTATGTTTTTATGAGCTGAGTCTCCTCATCATTTAGTCGTAATGAAATTGCCATATAGGAACCTCCTCTATGTATTACATTGTAATACATATGTGCTACAGATACAAACTACAAAAGAAATATGAAGAATACAATGGATTTGCTTTTAACCTTTTATGATTATTTGAATTTTTTTCCTCAAGGAATAACTATGTTGTTATTACAACTCATAATTAAGGCTCATCATATGTTTGGAAGTCTTTTATTTGTGGAGTTTTATATAGAAGAGTTATCACACTAGCCTTACAACAATAACTTCCCTTTTTCCCCTACTCGAGGTTCTTCTCTTCAAGGTATTCCCATCTTAATAGGCTCACCTCTAATTCTTTTTGACTTTCCTTGTAGCGCATAGTGAAATCTCTCATAGCGAGAGGATCAATTGAAGGGTCTGAGAAAGATGCTTCAAGAGAAGCAATCTCTTTTTCAAGAGAGGCTATTGTATCGGTTATCTTTTCTAATTCTTTTTTTTCTTTAAAGGTAAGTCCTTTCGTCTCTCTTTTAGGTCTTGAGTCTACTTTCTCTTTTATAATCTCATCTTTCTTACTAGCTTTCTCTTCTTCTCCCCTTTGTTCCCATTCACTATACGAATAGGGTGATTTTGAAATTTCTTTATCTTCTTCAAAGATGAAGAGGGTATCGCAAGAGGAATCTAAGAAAGCTCGGTCGTGAGAGGCAATTAATACACACCCTTCAAAGTTTGATAAAAAGAGTTCTAACTGACCGATGGTATCAATATCGAGGTCGTTAGTAGGTTCATCAAGAAGGAGGAAGTTTGGACTCTTTGCTAAGATACTTATTAAATAAAGGCGTCTTCTTTCTCCACCGCTTAGGAGAGAGATGGGCTGACGATGAAGAGAGATGGGAAATCCAAAGAGCTCTAAGAATTTAGCAGCACTTACACTTACCCCTTTTTCAATATAAATAAGGGGGGCAATATCACTCATAAAGTCGAGTACTGTTGTAGAAAAATTTATGAGGGCATCCACCTGGTCATAATAGCCTATGTGGGTATGAAATCCTCTTTCGATAGTTCCTTCATCACACTCTATTTCTTTGGCAATGAGATCAAGGAGGGTAGATTTCCCACTCCCATTTTCTCCAATGAGACCAACTCGTTCCATTGGTAAAAATGAGTGAGAGAAATTATCTATCACTTTTTTCCCATCATACCATTTTGAGACATTCTCTATATCGACAATTTTTTTTGAACTTTTGACTGCTAAGGAAGTAAAATCTTTACGGGGAGCTTCTTGAACCACAATAGACTCTTGGAGGGCAGCTATTCTATCTATTCGTCCACTATCTTTTGTAGCCCGTGCTCTCGGACCTCGTTGTAGCCACTTGAGTTCAACCCTTAAAATAGATTTTATTTTCTCCTGTTCTGCTTTTTGTGCAGCGTACCGCTCTTCTCGCCTAATGAGATAGGTTGAATAGGAACCAGGATAGCTGTATAAAGAGCCACCATCAAGTTCAAAGATTGTTTGACACACATTTTCAAGAAAGTAGCGGTCATGGGTAACAATCATTGCTGTGATAGAATTACTTACAAGATAATTCTCAATCCATTTAATTGTTTGAATATCGAGATGGTTAGTAATTTCATCAAGAAACACTAAATCATTCTTTGCTGCAAAAAGGCGACTGACTGCTACTTTTTTCACCCCTCCTCCTGAGAGGGTTCCCATAAGAGTATCAAGGGAGGGTCCATTGAGTTCACTCAAAAATGATTCATAGCGGTTTAATATATGCCAAGCATCTACTTCTTCTATGAGATGCTGAAGGTGTAGAATTTCTTTATGGCTTTTAGGGGTCTCTTTTTGCTTAAGGAGATAGTTGTATCGATTTAGAAGAGTGATATGAGGGTGAATTGACGTATAGAGAAAATCTCTAACACTCATCTTCTCATCAATGTCTATTCGTTGAGAAAGGGTTGAAATGAGGATATCTTTTGCATAGCTAATAGTCCCTTCATCACTTTCCATAGATCCATCTAGAAGTTTTAAAAGGGTACTTTTACCACACCCGTTTTGTCCAATTAGGCCAATACGAGTCCCTTTTTCTACAGCAAAGGTCACATTACTAAAAAGGGGACTATCTTTCAGAGTTTTTTCTAAATTATTAACAGAGATAACTACCATGTGAGCACAGTAGCCTAATGGGCTACTGTGTATCAAGTCATCTTAATCTTCTTTTGTTGATTCATAGAGATTTTCATCTTCATCATCTACTCTTCTAGGTTTTTCAACTTGGTGTTTCACACTTTTACGCTTTTTCTCTAATACTTCAGAGATATCCCAATCTGGATCTCTCTCATAATCAGGTTTCCGTCTAATAGTATCTCTTAATCCACGCTTCATTACTCACTCCTTTTGATAACCTTTATATAGATTGAAACAAGTACGTATGATTCTTATTGAACGAGTTCATAAGGCCATGTATTGATTCCACCAAAATCATATACATTAACATAGCCAAGAGAGACAAGCTTTCGAGATGCTTGAGCGCTGCGATTTCCACTTCTACAGTATACCAAAATTGTTGCATCAGTATCAGGAAGTTCTTGGGGTCTCTCTGCTGTTGTAATACTCTCATTTGGAAGTAGGATAGCATCTCTAATATGTCCACTATTAAACTCACTCTTAGTTCTCACATCAACAATAGTAACTGGTTCTTCTGAATCCATCATTTGCTTTGCTAGCTGAGGAGAAATCTTCCTGTATTGGGCTGTCATTGCTGTCACCACGTTTATCCCTTCTTCTTTATCTGCAGATTGAGAGCGACCGGCACAGCTAACAAGCAGTACAAGTGTCCCAATTAATAGTAAAAATAATGTAGCTTTCTTCATGTTAGCTCTCCTTCCATGCACTATGTATAACAGCTTACATATTGTCAAGGTTTCATTTGGTATTAGCTTTTGTGAAATTAGCTATATCATCATTGTTTCCGATGACAACTAAATCATCAAGTTCTTTTAATATCATATTAGCATCGATATTCACAAAAGTTTTTTCTTCCCTTGAAATAGCTATAATATTGAGATTATATTTTGAACGGAAATTAAGGTCTCCAATAGATTTTCCATCAAAGGCATCACTTAACGATACTTCTGTAATACTTATTCCATCTTCTAATTCAAGGAAATCGAGCGTTCTTAAGGTTGAAAGGGACTTTGCGAGTCTAATGCCACTATCTACTTCAGGGAAAATAACTTCAGCGCCTATTTTTTCTAACACCCTCCCGTGATCATCACTCATAGCTTTTGCAATAACACGAGGAACTTTACATTCAATTACATTTAGGGTTGCCAAGATGTTTGATTCAATATCTTTACCAATACACACAATTACTGTTCCACATTGACTAATTCCTGACTCCTCTAAGACCTCTTTATTAATACCATTTACTATATGGGCATGGGTAATATAGTCTTTTTCTGCACTCAATTTTTCTTCTTCTATATCGAGTACAATAACGTTCTTTTTTGCCTTTGCGAGTTCTATAGCC
>SABI01000105.1 GCA_009929055.1 Spirochaetia bacterium
ATATAAGTTAGTGGATCTGAATACCGTTGTGCTATTTTTGAGTTAATTCCTCTAAATCCTTGATCATCACAGTGGGTAATTATTGGTACTCTGTTATCTTCACAGAATTTATAGATATAAGATATTTTATCTCTCTCTATCCCTTTTTCGGGCCACGGATTGGTTCCCAGTGGTGGGTAGAATTTGATTCCTCTAAAGAGTTTCTCTGATTTAGCTTTCTTTTCTTTTGGGAGGCGTACATGCTCATTTATGAGGTTTTCGATGAAAGAATGAGTATGCATAGAGGGGTTTATTCCAAGAAAAGGGTAGAATTCTAATAATCCATTTTTCTTGATTTCTTTATACCATTTTATCCCTTCAATGGTATCTTGAATATAAGTTAATATCTTTTCTTGTTCTTCAGGGGTGTAATAGGACTTCGAATTGGTATCATCTCCTTTAGATGAAAAGTCCATCACTAAGGGGATGAGGGCGTAATTATCATACACTTTGTTTCTAAAATGGAATTTACTATCTCTTATGTAAGGCTCTTTTGGGTAGATGATATGGGGGGACTCTTTTTTTGTTGTAATGCGCTGATGAGATATAAAAGAGCCAAGAAGATCTTCTTCAATGGTTGCAAATATTTCTCCAATAGGACGTTCAAAGATACTAAACATATTCAATAAGGTTGTCATTCCTTGTTGCCCTCTCATTGCGGGAGTAAGGAGGTAGCCGGGACTTAATGCACCTGAGGCGACAAAGTCGGTAAACCCTTCACTTACTGAGTCGACAAAGGAACTAAAAGAGGGGTGCATCATGTTCATTGCATGCATATGAGAATCAAAAAATGTATGTTTCATATCTGAATTATACTTAAAAAAATAAGGCCGTCAATCTTAACTGACGGCCTAGACCATATATACTCTCTTATTTATTTTTTTGCTTAGACCAAGAATCTTTAAGGGTCACAGTTCTGTTAAAGATAAGTGATTCACTTGAGAATTCAATACTATCGGGAACAAAATACCCATTACGAATAAATTGTAGGTATTCTCCTCCTTGAGCCTCTTTTAAGGAGGGTTCAACGATACAATTATCTACACTTATAAGAGAATCTGGGTTTATATCATCAAGGTAGTTGCCTGTTCTTTCTCCTGGGTTTTCGGTTATAAACAGTTTATCATACAAACGAACTGTTGCCCTTAATCCGTGAGTTGCACTTACCCAGTGACTTGTCCCTCTCACCTTTCTTTTATCTTCTGTTGTCCCATATTTACTTTCTGGGTCATATGTGCATCTTACTTCAACCACATTCCCATCTTCATCTTTTACAATATCTGTGCAGGTAACATAGTAGGCACTCTTTAGACGAACTTCATTTCCAATAAACAATCTATGGTATCCTTTTACTGGGTGTTCCATGAAATCTTCTCTTTCAATATAGACCTCTTTTGTAAAAGGAATCGTCCTTGAGCCCATACTGGCATCTTCTGGATTATTCTCTATTTCAAAGTATTCAGTTTTATCTTCAGGATAATTTGTGATAACAACTTTCAATGGATTAAGTACTGCCATTACCCTTTTAGCCCTTTTATTTAAGTCTTCTCTGATACAGAACTCAAGTAGAGAAAAATCAACAACAGATTCAACTTTGGCGACTCCTATTCGAGAGACAAATTCTTTTATTGCCTCAGGGGAATATCCACGACGTTTAAGTCCGATAATAGTTGGCATTCGAGGGTCATCCCATCCATCAACTACCTTGTTTTTTACTAGGTGGAGTAATCTTCTTTTACTCATCACAGTATAATTAATATTAAGGCGGGCAAACTCATATTGGTGAGGGGCATGCTCTATATGATCAATTGATGTAGCCCAGTCATATACAGGGCGATGGTCTTCAAATTCAAGGGTACAAATTGAGTGGGTAATTCCTTCAATTGCATCACTTATAGGGTGGGTGTAATCATACATAGGGTAGATACACCATTTATCTCCAGTACGAGGATGATGGGCAAATTTAATTCTATACAAGGCTGGGTCTCTCATGTTTACATTAGGAGAAGCCATATCAAGTTTTGCCCTTAATACATAAGACCCTTCAGGGTGTTTTCCTTCTCTCATCTCTTTAAAGAGTTTTAAGTTTTCCTCAATTGGGCGAGACCTGTCTGGGCTATCCTTGCCAGCAGTAGTGAGTGTCCCTCTAAATTCCCTCACCTCCTCAGCACTAAGGGAATCGACATAGGCTTTTCCATCTTCTATGAGAGAGATGGCTATTTCATAGAGTTGTTCATAATAATCACTCGCATGATAAAGATGGTCGCCCCAATCAAATCCGAGCCATTTGATATCATTTTGAATGGCATGAATATATTCAATATCTTCTTTTTCTGGGTTAGTATCATCAAGTCTAAGGTGGCACCTTCCATTATATTTAAGGGCTAAAGAAAAGTTTAATATAATTGATTTAGCATGTCCTATGTGGAGATACCCGTTTGGTTCAGGGGGAAACCTAGTAATGATGGTGTTCTGAGGAACACGATTATTAGCTAAATCATCTTCAATTATTCGCTCTAAAAAATTAAGACTTTTTGTCTCTTTTTTCTCTACTTCATCTAAGTTCATATTTTACTCGCCCCTTTTGATTGAGAACATATGTAGATGATACTATCATAGAGTGCCCTTTTAAGAAAAGAGATAGGGGGTGTTTTGTTGTAGCCTTCATGAGAGCTCCTCTTTTTGATAAAAGTTTCTCACTAATCTTTATATAAGATAAAGACAACTTTTTCTTTTTCTCCTACAATAGATTCATTATGAAATCTCTTCATCCACGATTTGTCACCAAAGAGCTCTTAATTCTTTCTATGCCTATTATGGTCAGCAATTTTTTACAAGTTCTCTATAATACTGCAGATGCTTTCTTTTTAGGAAAACTAGGGAAAGAAGCGATCAGTGCTCCTTCAATTACGATGAACATTTCTAACTTTATTATTGTCTTTGGGGCTGCTTTTTCTGTCGCTGGTACTACCATGATAGCTCAAGCATATGGAAATAATAGAGAAAATAAAGAACGCCTTACCTTGTTAACATCACAGGTGTTTTTAGTAAATATTTTTATGTCAATTATTGTTACTATTGTGGGGTATTCTCTTTCTCATCCTCTTCTCAATCTTATGAAAGTACCTGAGGGTTTAACGTATGCGTATACCTATTCCTACATGTCGATAACTTTTCTAACAATGCCCTTTTTCTTTCTTGACTTGTCATTAAGGAGTGTCTTTCAGGGGTTTGGGGACTCTGTAACCCCATTATATGTTCAACTGGTAGCTGTTATTATAAATATCATATTAGACCCAATTCTTATCTTTGGCTTAGGTCCTATTCCTCCACTTCAAGTGTTTGGAGCTGCGATAGCTACATTCATTGCACGCCTTATTAGTGGTCTTATTTCCCTCTTGTTATTAATAAAAGGGAAGGATGGGGTGAGAATCTCGTTTGCATCCTGTAAGCCCCATTTTCCTACCCTCAAGACTATCTCAAGAATTGGATTTCCCTCTTCAATAGGGCAATCTATTTCATCCCTTGGATTTGCAGTAATACAGGGCTCTATTAATTCTTTTGGTCCTGTTGTTATTGCTGCTATGGGTGTTGGTAACAGAATTCAATCTTTTTTCCAAATGCCAGCTCAGGGTGTTAGCCAAGGTGTGAGTATCCTCGCTGGAAATAAGTTAGGAAAAAACGAACCCAAAGAGGCTCAAAAAGTTGTTACCACAGGATTACTTCTTATTGGCGTTCTTATCACAATAGGGATGAGCTTTGTGGTAATCTTTGGGAAATGGATAATAATCTTCTTTGTTAACGATCCTCTTGTTATCAAGGAAGGGACTATTATGTTCTATATCACCGCCCCCTCTGTAGTTGTTTTCTCAATTTTTACCGTGTTATTAGGAGCCTTCCAAGCAGGTGGGAAAACAAAAGATATGATGGCTATGAATGTTGCTCGACTATGGGGATTACGAGTTCCTCTTGTATTTCTTATCCCAACAATCTTTGCAGTAGGCTCTCATGGAATTTATATCGCAATGCTTATTAGCAATATTGTTGCAACGATGTGGGCAGTTTTTACCTATAGAACAGGGAAGTGGAAAGTAAACCTCATAGAAAGTGATTCTTAAATTGCTCTCTGTGTACATAATAGAAAAAAGAGGGTAAAATTCTATACTACTCAGATTGGAAAAAGGTATAAAGATGAAAGATACTACGCAATTCAAAAAATACTCCCTCTTTACCATATTAAAGATTATTCTTGTCTCTTTGATTATTATCCTCTTAGCAACAGCTATTATAGTGTGGACCTCTTCTCTTAATAAAAAACAAGAGACACAAAATGAACGTATTGTCCTGCAAAAAGTATTAGAAAGAGATGGCCATCAAGGACTTCTTGAGCTTGCAGGAGCTCAAGTTCACGATATCTTCTATGGAGAGCAGGGAATTAGTGTTTTCTTAGGTGATTTAGATGCCTACACATATAGTGCTGATGAGATGCGTAATATTGCAATCTATGAGAGGGCGAACCAATCAGTTGTTCATATTACAACAGTCACCCTTAACCTCAACTCATTCCTTGAAGTTTTTCCCGTTCAAGGAACTGGTTCTGGTATTATTATTAGTGAACATGGATATATCCTCACAAATGCTCACGTTGTTCAAGGTGCATCAAAAATTTCAATAAGGTTGTATGACGGAAGTACCAAAGAGGCTACTCTTATAGGGCTCGATAGAGAAAATGATTTGGCTGTTGTAAAAATAGATCCTTCTAGTGAGACACCTCTTAGTGCTATTGAATTTGGGGAGGCTACCAATCTAAAGGTGGGACAAAAAGTTGTTGCTATAGGAAATCCTTTTGGATACGACAGGACAATGACTATAGGGACGGTCTCTGGTGTTGGGCGTCCAGTAAAGATAGATGCCAATACGGTAATTAATGGGATGATTCAAACAGATGCTGCCATTAACCCAGGAAACTCAGGTGGCCCCCTCCTTGATAGTAGTGGTAAGATGATAGGAATTGCCACATCAATTTACTCAACAACAGGGGGGTCTCAAGGGATAGGATTTGCTGTCCCTGTAAATACTGCAATTTCTGTTATTCCTGATTTAATAGAGCATGGGAAAGTAAATAGAGGGTGGCTCGATATTACAATGGTTCAACTTGATGACTCAATTGTCTCATATGCAAAACTTCCAGTTGAAAGGGGACTTCTTATCTCTCAAGTCAAAACTGGTGGGAAGGCAGAAAAGAGTGGCCTTAAGGGGGGAGATAAAAGGGTTCAATACGGCTCTTCAATTATCTACCTAGGGGGAGACATTATCGTGAGTATTAAGGATGAAAAGGTTTCTGAATATTCAGATCTATATCATGCCCTTGTGAATACTGCCCCTGGAGATATTGTAGAAGTAGGGGTTGTAAGGGGTGGTGCTATTAAGATTATTAAAGTTGAACTCGTCGAGCGACCTACTCAAATGGAATGGATGGTTCGTTAATGGCACGTTTATTTGAAGTAGTCTCAGAATTTGATTCAGCAGGTGATCAAGCTGAAGCGATAGAATTACTCGCAGCAGGGGTAGAATCTGGCTTTGACCGTCAAACCTTGAAAGGGGTTACAGGTAGTGGGAAAACCTACACCATGGCAAAAATTATTGAAAAGATTCAACGTCCTACCTTAATAATCTCTCACAATAAAACTCTTGCAGCTCAACTCTTTAGAGAGTTTAAATCATTTTTTCCTCATAACGCAGTAGGGTACTTCGTCTCTACATATGATTATTACCAACCCGAGGCATATGTTCCTGGTAAAGATCTATATATAGAAAAAGATGCTGCTATAAACCAAGAGATAGATAGATTAAGACTCTTTGCATCCTTCTCCCTTATGGAGAGGCGCGATGTCATAATAGTAGCTACTGTGAGCTGTATTTATGGTCTTGGCTCTCCTGTGAGCTTTCGTGATATGGTAAAGCACCTTAGTGTAGGCGATGTGTTTGATTACAAATTAGATCTTCAACATTTTATTCGAATGCAATACGAAAGAAATGATATGGTCTTACAGCGGGGCTCCTTTAGAGTAAGGGGTGACACGATTGAAATATGTCCCTCCTATCTTGAACAGGGGTTGAGAATAAACATTTCTTGGGATGAAATTGAATCTCTAGAATGGTTTGAACCCATTACTGGCAATGTTATTGAAAAGGTCTCCTCTAGTAGTGTCTATCCTGCTAAGCAATTTGTCATGCCTCCTGAACAAGTAAAAAAAGCTTTAGGTAGAATTAAAAAAGAGATGGAAGAACAAGTTGAATACTTTAGTGGACAAGGAAAGCTCCTTGAGGCTGAAAGGATTAAAACACGAGTTGAATATGATTTAGAGATGCTTCAAGAACTTGGCTATTGTAGTGGAATAGAAAACTACTCGAGGCCCCTTGGAGAAAGGGCGGAAGGGGAAGCTCCCCCTGTGTTATTAAACTATTTTCCCCCAGGATTTTTCACTTTTATTGATGAGTCTCACGTAAGTATTCCCCAAATAGGGGCAATGTATGAAGGAGACAGGTCTAGGAAATTAAATTTAGTAAACTACGGATTTAGACTTCCTTCAGCCTTAGACAACAGACCTCTTACCTATAAAGAATTTGATACGGCAGTTGAACAAAGAATTTATGTGAGTGCTACCCCTGGCAAAAAAGAGATTGAAGAATCTAAACAAGTAGTAGAGCAGCTCATTAGACCAACGGGATTGCTTGATCCCCTCATTGAAGTGCGCCCTACTAAAGGACAGATGGAACATCTTTATGGAGAAATAAGGAAAACTGTTGCTTCAAAAGAGAGAGTCCTTGTGACTACTCTCACAAAGCGTATGAGTGAAGATTTAAGTGATTACCTTGCTAACCTAGGATTAAAGGTGCGCTACCTCCACTCTGAAATAGAGACGATTGAAAGAGTTGAAATATTAAGAGATTTGAGATTAGGCACCTATGATGTGCTAGTTGGAATTAACCTCTTAAGAGAAGGGCTCGATCTTCCCGAAGTCTCTCTCATTGCAATTCTTGATGCTGATAAAATAGGCTTCCTCCGCTCTGCTACAGCCCTTATTCAAACAATAGGGAGAGCTGCAAGAAACGTGAATGGTCGAGTTGTTATGTATGCAGATAAAGAAAGCGATGCAATGAAGGAAGCAATAAGCGAAACTCTTAGACGAAGAGCTATTCAGACCAAGTATAATGAAGAGCATGGTATTACCCCTACAACCATCAAAAAAGCTATTCATGATATGATTGAAAGAGAAATTGTTGAAAAAGAAGAGATTCAAAAAGGAGACATCTCAGTATTGAGGAGTAAATATAATCTTCTTAAGGCAACAGACCGAAAACTCTACATAAAAGATCTTGAAAAAGAGATGCTAGAACATGCAAAGAATTTAGAGTTTGAAATGGCAGCTATTATTAGAGATGAAATAGAGGCCATAAAAGCAATGAGAATCTCTTAATACTTACCAATCTTTATTAAAGAGTAATACATTAGTTGGACCACTAGTAATCTTCTTCTCTTGATATATAGGCACAGGCCTTGTTGAAACTCTTAGTGTCGGTAGTGAAGAAGCAATATCAGTAAGAGAAATATAATGGGGGAGAGAAGAGAGGACTCCTGAAGGGAATTTCCCATACACATCAATTTCTTCTTTAACAATAATAGAATTACCACTATACATCTCTATATGAGTTTGCTCAGTCGCCGACTGCTGCCACCCTAAATACTCTAAGAAATTTAGGGTGAAGTATCCATGCCCATCACTTTCCCATGATTCTTGATTTTCCATTGATGCAGTAAGATAGAATTGATTGGCCTCATATCGAGGAGAGATGATTGTTTCTTCTTTAGGGTACGGACTTACATGTGCTCCACTAAAACATGAGTCGAGTATGATAATCTTAGTACCATTAATCGCACTAAGAGCATCACTTAATTCGGTGGTGGAAAATTGAGAATAATCTTCACTATCATTCTCTTTCGCTGTTACAAGAAAACCATTAGAGGGATGAGTGGGTAGATATCTACTTCCTAATCCATGTCCTGCATAGTAGAAGATAAATAGGTCATTACTTTTCATATGAGTTCCTATTTCTTCTATAAGAGCTAATATATTCTCTTTTGATGGGTAAAGAAGGTCATCGTAGGGAGTGTCGCTTCCTTCTTGAAGGGCAAGGTATCCTTCAAAGTCTATCCCGTAGGCATTAGCGAGCGTATAGAAGGCTGCTGCCATTTCACGAGTATCGTTTATGGTTCCATTAAGATTATTAACATCTGAATTTATATAATCTAGGCCTACAAAGAGGCCGTAGATATTCACATCTGGTTGGGTTGGATTAAATAGTTCACATGAGATAGAGAAAGTGAGGATTAATATAATAAGAAGTATAGATGCTATTTTTCTCATCTTTTATACCTCATATTATTTAATCGTACACCTGCTCCCATCCTTA
>SABI01000494.1 GCA_009929055.1 Spirochaetia bacterium
AACAATCATACGGAGGATATATATTCTATTTCTTATAATTGCCCTGTCTTTTGTATCAAAAAGAATTTTATCGTTATCGGCAATTTTCTTCAACAGACTCCTCCTACATCCCAAGACTCGTGATTTCTTATTTCCCTTTTCCAGTGTTCTCTATAAGATACCACCTAATATTTATACTATACTAGATTTTTCAAAGTAGGAAAAGGAACAAAGAGGACCACTGTTATACTCTTAGATATTGTAGTAGTCCAATCACAAAGATGATGATAAACCCTCCGATAAAAACTACAATCATCTCTAATAGTGTTTTGGAATATCCCTTAGGATCAATTTGCCCAGTTTTATCCATCTTCCTAATTGATGGATATAATCGCCAGAAAAATGAGGAGATAGACAATACAAGGGCCGCAGCAGTTGCTAGCTGAGTTTCAATATTTCCCCAGATAATAACCACAACTCCTACGAGAATAAAGATCAACTTTGTCCCGGCTAACCAACAGGCCATATAATGGGCAAAAGCGTTCATATTCTCATCTTCCTGAGCTTTATCCCATGCCTTAAAAACTCCCAAGGCATTGCCCATCTTCATCCCAGGGGCAAAATAGAGCAACAGAATATTAAGTGTTTCGATTATTATAAATATAAGAATTCCAATTTCCATAATGTTCATCTTTTCTTCTTCCTTATCTATTAAAAGATTCTATTCTTATTCTAAGTATCCAACCATTAATACCGATATTTTTTCCCTTATCCTTGAAATGAGTTCCCCTTTTGTATAGGAATGAATGTTTAGATAGATAAAAAGTTCCATCATAACAATTGAAAAGATAATCTCTCCTAAAGTTGAACAGTTCGCCCCTTTTATACGATGGTCTTTTTCAAGGAGGAGAATAAACGTATTCAGTTTTTTTATAAATTGCCTATCTATAAGATTGAGTTCTCTAACGACATCTTTCTTTTGTGTCGCTTTGCCTATTATTGCTGTCGCTAATTCAATAAGAACATGTTTAGGAAGCATCAAAATACTACTTAATTTGTTATTGATGTACTCCATCATCAAATCGATAACATCACCAGATGATGAAAGGTTGTATTCATCAACATCGATAGTGCTGAAGTAATGTTCTAATACTGATGCGAGGAATATATCAACCTTGGTATCAAAGTAATTAAAAAGCGTCCCTTCTGCGACCCCTACTTCCTGTGAGATGAGATAAGTGCTCGTGTTGAAATATCCATTTTCTAGAAATAGTTTTTTTGATACAGAGAGTATTTTTGTCCTTACTGCTTCTCTTTTCTCTTTACTAATTCTTGGCATGCTATATCCTTAATTAATATGAGTGCACTCATATTAATTAAGTATAATACCAACTATTAGAATTTGTATATACTAAATTATATCCTAATAAAGAGATATATGTAACTTATGTGTCACTAAGAGGAGGAAACGCCCCCTCTTAGTAGAATTGAATAGGTAAATTGTTTATTCGAAAGCGCTCACAGGACGAACCTTATTGAGAGAATCCTTCGTATCAATACCCTGCCCTCCATCGCCGAAGTGCTGTAACCACGCATAATTATCAACATTATTAGAGGAGCTCCAGTA
>SABI01000495.1 GCA_009929055.1 Spirochaetia bacterium
CCTTTTCTTTTAACTTCTTTTTTAGTACCTCTTACGAGTTCAATATATTCCCTTAGATAGAAAGCGTCAAAGAAGTCAGAACTATGCCCTATCTTTTGGATAATCATAGGCTTTGTGATTGCTTTGAATTTATTATCTACCTTAGAGTCACGTCCTAATGCAATATATTCCTCACGTAAATGGTCTATAAGCATTTTGCCATCTATATTAGAGAATAATAAGTTTTGGTCTATAGAATATCCTAAAGCTTTTATCCTTTTTGCGCACATATCCACACATTGAGCTTTCACATTCTCGTATGCCGATACATATTGCTTTAGACTACCAACCTCGATTTGCTTCTTATCGAATGCCATTGTATTAGCAATAAAGTGCATAGCATTCATAAAGTGCTCCTCTAGCCCTGTACCAATACCTGTGTCATCATAACATACATCCTCTTCAAGAACCATGTGCTTATCCATAAACAACCTTATTTCAGCTTTAAGAGATTCCGCACCCATTCTTACTGCTTTAGCATCTAATAAGTGGAATCCTTCCCAATAATACATTACGGAGGCATCCTTACCTTTTAGCGATACGTCTACCGTTATACACTTGTAATTAGATGATTGTATATTATTGTAAAACATTGCATTAAGTTCATTTGGAGTAATAAGGGATTCCGCATTTCCTTTTGGCATCCAAATACCGTCCAAGTCCCTAGCTTTCTCTTCCTCTGTTAATGTGTTAAGGTTCTTAAAATAAGACGGGTCGTTATCTAGTAGAATCTTATTTTCTATCAGTTTACCATATATGAATGTGGCACTAAAAATAAACATATCTAGTTTGTTGCCAAACTCTTCCATTTCCTTAGTCCACCTTTTATCAATTTCGTCTTTCGCTTGCATGTAAACCTCTTCCTTTGTTTCTCCAAAGTATATTTGGTCTTCACGCTCACCCCACATGTAGAAGTATAGAATTTTACCGTCCATTTCTGGAATAGGTCTTCCGCTTTCATCTATCCATTTAGGTCTTGTCTCTGCTGAATTTTTAGTTGGAGAATACCTTCCAGATATAAAGCGATACACCCAACTTTCAGCATCTGGATTGCAAGTACCAATCATTTTTGTCTTTAATCCATGTGAGCTACGCAAACACGTAATTAAAAACTTCCAATGTTCGTATGGCATCTGCGTTATCTCGTCAATACCTATGTATGCTAACTGCTGTCCCCTATGCCTATCCTTAAAATCGGAAGCTGAATCTGAATAGTAGTCAAAATTAAGCCTACCACCTTCTTCAAAGTTCCAAGTCATATCGCTTTCCGACTTGTTATATGTACCTAGCATCCTATAGAAGTTATTACTATCTCCTACAATACCTCCCGCTCTTTTAGCATCGTTCTTCTCTTTACGAAATATAGAACCTGTAAAATATGGGCTACCTATATATTCGTAAGCTTGCATCAATAAGGACGCACTCTTTCCTCCTCCTCGTACACCTCCAGTTATAATAAAGTCAGCTTCAGACGACAGCACTTTCTCTTGCCCACCAGCTTGAGGTATGATATTAAACTTCCTAGAATCTTTCTTTTTACGCAAATCGCATATATAGTCATAGGA
>SABI01000496.1 GCA_009929055.1 Spirochaetia bacterium
TACAATATAACTGGTGAAATAAAAGTAAAAAAGAAAAGCCATATAGTTTTTCTCTCAATTGCTTCTAAGAAAGAATTAGCATAATATACTTCATAGGAGTCAACTATAAAGAATGCAAAATGAAAAAGTAATTTTATACATCCCTTTTAAAAGTTTCTCCTTTAGTCAAAAGGGCGAAGATAACTTTGAGCATTTTGTTCAAAACAGCAATCATCGCCTTTCTGTGGGGAAACCCTTCCCCTCTTTTCTTATCATAATACTCCCTGAAAACTGGATTATAAATAACCGATTTTTGAGCCATGAGATAACAATACTTTCTCAAATTTTTATTTCCATGTTTAGTAATCCTTCCATTTTTAAATGCCATCCCAGATTGGTAAATAGCAGGATCGGTACCAATGAAGGCAATGAGTTGCTGGTAGGAATTAAACCTAGTAATGTCTTCAATCTCAGCCATGAAGTGAGAGGCCGTTACATCTCCAATACCTGGCATAGATGTCAAGATTTCAATCTCAGCTTTATGAAATTCTTTCTCATGCTCTACCAAAGCTTCTGTGAGCTTTCCAATACGAGAGTTGAGAGTAATTATCTTTTTCGCACTATCTTTGACCAGATCAGCAAAATGGGGGACTCCAATAGAATTCCTAGAGAGGTCCTTGAGCTTTTCAATGGAAAAACTGGTACTTCTCCCTCTTTGATGAGAAAACACAGTCAAGAGCTCTTCATTACTGCTAGCAAGAACTTCTTCTGCACATCCATAATGAGAAAGAAATGTGAGCATGGAATCAGTAAATACATTGATAACAAGGATTTCTGGCCAAGCTATGCTCAGGTCGGATTTGAGTTGAGTCTTAGCTCGAGCAATATCTTCAGCTATCTCTTGTCTTCTTCTAGCAAAAGCTTTGGCTTGTGTATCCTTACTCATTTTTATCCTTTTGCTCTCTATGTCTTTCATATGTGCTTCACCAAAAGAAGCAATCATAAAAGCATCAGCCTTATCAGTTTTGGTTTTTCTCAAAGTTTGAGCAGCAGAGAATTTTTTAACCAATACTGGATTAACGGTAATAGTCTTTTTCCCTTCGTGCAAGAGATAATTTTGAAGAGGCAAATGGTAGACACCAGTCGATTCCATGATAAACATAGAGTCACTTGTGATGTTCGTTTGAGAGAGGAGAGAAGTAAACCCTTCATAATCCATCATAAACGAACCCGCAGAACCTTGTGCTCCACCAATGTTAAGAATATGGTAGTTAGCTTTTTTACTCGAGACATCAATACCTACAATTGTAGTCATAGTAGAAACTCCTCCTATTCAGATGGTTTCGAAAAACGTTCCCGTAGTCCAATCTCCCGTTTGAAAGAAGCTCATGGGCTTAATCAACCAATAGGAACTAAAAGGGAACTGGGACAGACTCCTATGGAAGCTCTAAGCTTAGAAAATATGCAGTCCTCAGTCCCAATTATAAATCAAAATTTATCCATATTATATGGGATATATTATTAGGAGCAAAAATATGGAAAAACAGCATACCTATACAAAAATAGTAGCAACAATTGGCCCATCATCATCTTCATATGAGATGATAAGAGACATCATTAA
>SABI01000106.1 GCA_009929055.1 Spirochaetia bacterium
GTATAATACCCTTGGCGAAGACGGATTAGCTTCCCTTGAATTTCCCAACGACGAAGATTGTTTCTGTCAAAATTTTCATTCCATATTTTTGTTTGATGGATTGAGAAATACCCTGCCTGAGAAAAAAAATCTCTAAACTCTATATATGAGATATTTTTTTTCATTTCCATAATAATTGAATTATAATGCATTATGGAAATAAAACAATTATAACATTATATTTTGACATAAATGAGCCAAAGGTGGCCTCATGTGATTTTTTAAAATAGAATAGTACTTAGTGAGTTTTATGAAGGAGATAAAATTAAATATCATCTTCTGCTCCTAAGAATAACATTGATTCATGTAATCAAGGGTGTATAAAAAAGCATCTGTTTTAGTTACTTTACTTTTTTATAATTGCTAGACAAATAGAGCCTATGAATTTATGATAGGGCATCATGGAAAACCCCGCATACTTACTGCTCCTTAATGAAGAGCTAAAGAAAGACTTAACCTCCCTCTCAGTAAAAGAGAAAGAACGAATATATGAAAAATTGTCTTTTTTAGAAAACGGCATGTGGGACGCTGGAGTGAGAGTTAAAAAACTAAAAGGAGCATCGAACAAAGTCATCTTCGAAGCTCGAGTTAACAAAGGCGACCGCCTCATCTTTACCCTTGGAAGAGATAAAAATCGCACCTGTATCTACCTATGGGCAGTAATTCACCATGACAACATTAGTTCAAAAGCGAGAACAATCTTACCAGATAATGCCCCTTTTCTCAACTTTGAGACCATCAGTGAAGAAACTTTAGATGATCTATATATCGATGCCTTAAGTGAAGATCTCTTCACACAAGAGTCGATTGAACAGAAAGTGATGGAAGATTATGGACCCCAAAAATGGATGGATATTGGCAATGAACAGCTAAAAAGACTCTTAGGGAAAAACAACCCTGATTTCTTTGAACTCTTTCTCTACCTCACAGATGAACAACAGGAAGTGCTCAACCTGAAACCCCCTATACTTCTGTCGGGGACAGCCGGTAGTGGTAAAACCACACTAGCAGTCTACTACCTCCTCAAAGGGAGCTATAGCAAAAAAGATGTATTGTTTGTTACCTGCAGCCAATTCCTTAAAGAGTATTCACAAAAACTCTATAAAGGACTCATAGTAGACTCACCTTTAGAAGATAAAGGTGGAAATGTTGAGTTCATAATGCTGCGTGAACTCATTCTACGAATACTCTCTGCTAAAAAAATCGAACTAGATCTAAAAAAAGAGGTAGACCTGAAAGGGTTTACTCAGATCTTCAGCAAACACAGCTTATCAAAGAAGTACGACCCTGAATTAGTTTGGGAAGAGATTCGCTCCATCATTAAAGGAGCTAATCCCCCCGTAAGTCTTCGCCATTACCAATCTCTCATCTCTCGCTACCTACACAATACCCTTACCACTACAAACCTTCGTCAGCTTAAAGACTCACTATTAGCACTAAAGTCGTATGGTTTTATAAAGAAAATTGAAAGGATTATTGAAAAGAAGAGCACACTTAATAACTTCACCGACTTTGTCCAACACCTCACTATGCCCAATCAACAAGAAAGCGAAACCTTTGCTTTTATTCTTAGAGAGATCCTACGCATCATAGAGGCAAAAGAGGGCCACCTCACCTCTGCTTTACTCTCTCTTGAGGAATATAATGAACTTGGAAAGAAAAGGGCTCCTAACTTCCTTTACGACCGAGGGGAGATATATAACATTGCTGTGTATTATCAACAGCAGTTAGAAGCTGAAAATCGTTTTGATGAAATAGATCTCTGTAGAAAAGCAATAGTGGCCCTTGAACAACTTCAAGAGGGGTTTCAATGGGATTTAGTAGTAAGTGATGAAGTTCAGGATTTTTCAGACATTCAACTCACTCTCCTTTTTAAACTCTCTAAAAAACCTGGTGAGCTTGTCTGCTTAGGAGACCCTAAGCAGATCATCAACCCTAGTGGATTTCGCTGGGAAGAGCTAAAAAACCGCTTCTATGAACAAGGGATAGTAGTTCCACCAGTACATCACCTTCATCTCAATTTCCGTTGCATCGGCAGTATTGTCAAACTCTCTAATGCCTTGCTCAAATTAAAACAACAGCTAGTTGGTATTAGTGGCTACGAGCAGATGGAAGAGTGGAAATTTAATGGACGCCCACCATATCTTATTCATGGGCTTAGTGAAGGAGAGATGACCAGTGAAGTAGCCTCTACTGCAGCTGGACAGGTAATTTTGGTACGTAGTGATAGTGAAAAACGAAAGTTGATGAAGAGTCTAAACACAGAACTCGTGTTCACCATTCATGAAGCAAAAGGTCTCGAGTTTGATACTGTCCTCCTTTGGAAATTCTCATCTGATGCCAAATCTTTTGATATCTGGAGAAAGATTCAAGGGGAAAACTACCTCTCACCCGAGCACAATCCTCTAATAAGACATGAAATAAATCTTCTTTACGTAGCAGTAACGAGGGCAAGAAATACTCTTCTCATTTACGATGGATCTTCTGTTTCTCCAGTATGGCAAATAGAGACCCTCCACCCTCACGTGTTCTCCTCTAAGGAAAAAGATGCCCTAAAACATATATGGAAAAGGGTGTCGAGTAGAAAAGAGTGGGACAATCAGGGCGACTACTTCTTCAAACGAAAGTACTATAAAGTCGCTAGTGAATGTTATCGTAACAGCTCAAACGATGAAATGTGTGATGTATGTGAAGCATACATCAATAGAGGTGAGAAAAATTATCTCATCTCTAGCGCCCTCTTTTTTAAGAGAGGAAGAAAGAGAGAAGCAGCCCAAGATTATGAAGATGGCGGTGTATACGACAAAGCTTTAAAGCTTTGGAAGGAACTGAAACAAAAAGATCGCGCCCTTGTATGTGAAATATTCTTGTTAGAAAGTGAAGAAAAATATGAAAAAGCAGCTGACCTATGGGTGAAACACAAACGATTTGACAAGGCTGTAGAGAACTGGAAAAAAGCTAAAGCATTCTCAAAACTTGGTTCCTATTACGAAAAGTTAAAATCTTACACACTCGCAGGAGAATATTATGTTCTCTCAAGTGAATTTAAAAAAGCCGCCCTTTGCTACAAGAAACTAAAAGAGTATAAAGTAGCAGGAGAGTATTATGTTAAAAGTGGAGATTATAAAGAAGCTCTCCCCCTTTATATCAAGGCAAAAGCAATGAATGAAGTGATTGCATGCTACACAGCTCTTAAAGATTATTACCAGTTAGCCTCCTTGTACGAAAAAAGAAAGGAATATCGAGAGGCAACTAGGGAGTTCTCCCTTTACGCAAATGTATCAAATAAACACAAGAAGCAACTCATCGAAGAAGCTCATATTATGGAACAGTCTTCTAGAGAGATTATTAAGGCAGCCCTTCGCTACGCCTCTGTTGGTAAGCATAAAGAAGCTGCAACTTTATTCGTCAAAAAGAAACTCTACGAGATTGCTGTTGATGAGTATCTACAAGCTGGGGAAAAAAAAGATGCCGCTATCTACTACACAATCCTTGATAAAAAAGAGGAAGCCATTGAGTTATATGAAGAGATCGGAGACAGAGATTCTCTTTATCAGGTGATACATCTTCTTCGCTCTAATTTGAGAAAAGGGGGGCACTATAATCAAAAACTGATGCAAGCCTGTTATGATACTGGTGAACGGTTATTTAGAAATAATGAGTACAGTAAAGCCCTCTCCCGCTATCTAGCATTGAATGAGCCTGATGGGGTATTTAAGTCTGGTTTACTTGTTACAGGTGACCGCGATGAAGAAGTACTCGACTATTTCATGCAAATTGATAAAGTTGATAAAGGAATTGAGTTCATAGAAAAGAAAAAGAATATTGTTATCTCTCAGCGCTATATACAGAGCCTTATGAAGGGTAAGAATATGAGGCTATTAGCAGAGATTCTCCATGGGGAAGAGGACAAGATACTCCTTGAAATTCTTGCAAAACTCTACTCGCAGAAAAATTCCTATGATGTATCATCTATCATACTCACCTACCTTAGATCTTTTACAATGCTCTATCAGGTGGAACAAGCACCTAAAGCCTTCATTGACCTTATTATCAACACCCGCTATCTCAATCATATATTCATGATTGTCAGTAGACGTATTACTCAAGATGAATCATTCATCAAAGAGTGCAAAAAACGACTTTTATCCAAGACTTCTTCTCATGACACTCTTATAACAACCCTTTGCCAAGAAGAACTACCTCCTGTGTTAGATGCAGTATTACAAGATATTACGATAGATATGGACAACTATTTGCTATGTACTCGCTCTTTAAAACGAAATGTAGAAACGCTCAACTTCCTTAAGAAGAACTGTAGTGATTACACCGTGATTGTCGATTTTTGTTATAAAGCCGAAATGCCAAAAGAGGCGGCGTTCATTTATGAACAAGAGGGAAAACATAAACACGCAGCTAGGCTCTATTATGAAAGTAAAGATTTTGCTGATGCCTTGCGGTGCTACACCATATTACGTGATTTACCAGGAACAGCGAAAACGTATGAAGCAATGCATCGCTTTGACGATGCTCTAGCAATATATACTACATTAGGAGCAACCTCTGCCATATCGCGGATGAAAAAAAAGATGCAAAAAGAGGGGTATCTCCAAAAAGAACTCTTTTAAATGTGACTGACAAGAAGCCCCTCTAGGGGACGAAAAACTATAGGTTAACTCATTTCATATCTACCTATACTTCTAATGAATTATCAAGTCTCTATAATTAAAGATGACAATTGTGAGCATACCTATATTTGAGTGTAACTTTATTTCAAAGTTCACATTTATGTGTTGCAAATCTATCAACATCTATTTTAAGGAAATATCACAAAATTGCATATTCTTGCCACATGCGGACAGTCATTCCTGAAACAAGCGGACACTTGCTGACATCGCTATGCCCCTCTTACAATAGAAAGTGAGAGGTGTAATATGAGGTGTTCAGATAAAATGATAATCACAGAAGTGCTGCGACTGCATGAGCAATTTAATTACTCATTGAGAAAAATTGAGGATTCATCAATGTGCTCCAAAACTACTGCAGCTAAAATTATTAAGTGCTGCATCGAACTTGGATTAGATTATGAGACAGCAAAAACTTTTTCTAATGAAGAATTAAAGAAGTTAGTTTTCAATGAGCCCGTAGGAAGACCTTCAAAATTACTGCCTGACTTTGAAAAAATTCATCAAAAAATCACAAAGGTGACTATCCCTCTGCAATCGAGATGATGTTTTCCAAATATCGCATTGACCAGGTAGCAATGCTGCGCTACGCACAAAGAAGGAATTAAGTGAAGGAAGTGTTTGGATTCCTTCGTTGTGAGACGACGGTTGAACTTCTGGTTCAGAGATGATATATGGTGAAGCTTACCTGTTTCACACGTGAGCATATCGATATAGAGTTCATAATTACACTATCACAGAAATGCAAATATTCTAATAATTGAATTGCTGTAAAGACCGCCGCTTTCACCATTTTTGCTACGAAGGTAGCCAGGGAGAAGCGTATCCCTTTTGAGGTAGCTGTCGATCCGTTCTACAGCGAGCAGAACATGGCAAGACTCAAGAAGTCGATTGCCCAGATGGAGTCGAGTGGAGGCACTATCTACGAGGTGGCTGAACGTGATTAAGGCCTAAACGGACGATACCGGACATCTTTTTGCAGGAGAAGACGGGATCTCGGGAACCATAGATTTTCACAAGAATCTCCGATAGATTGCCACAAAAGTCTCCGATAGATTGCCACAAAAGTCTCCGATGGAATTGACAATATCTAGTTTACTTACCATAATATGGCAAATAAGGAATTTTAATTATGAAGCCCTATATTCCACGCGTTATCGATACATTGCTTGACGAATATTTAGAGACATTTGGTGCTGTAACTATTCAAGGCCCTAAATGGTGTGGCAAAACTACGACCGCGGAGCAAAGGGCAAAGAGCATCATTCGATTTCAAGATCCAGATCAAGCCCAAACCAATAAGATGATGGCGGAACTTAATTCCTCTTACCTATTGGAGGGTGACTATCCCCGACTCTTGGATGAATGGCAGGTTGTGCCGTCTATCTGGGATGCTGTGCGGCTCGCTGTCGACAAAAAGCAAAAAGAGGGAATGTTTATCCTCACTAGTTCTTCTGTTCCGGTAGACGAGGGCATCCATCACTCAGGTACTGGAAGGATAAGTCGTTTGGTTATGAGACCGATGAGTCTTTATGAATCCGGTGAGTCAAATGGTTCAGTATCACTTTCTTCTTTGTTCTTATCCTCAGATCCTATCACTCCCCAGAAATCAAATATTACCATCCCGCAGCTTGCTTTCTTGATGAGTAGGGGAGGTTGGCCTTTTTCACTCGAAAAATCAGAGAAAGCAGCCCTGTTGATCGCCCAGGAATATCTCGTTTCATTGGCTGAAAGTGAGGTTTCTAGAGCTTCTGGTTCAAAGAAGAATCCTCAAAGAGTATTGCAGTTAATGCGTAGCTATGCTAGAAACATTTCCACACTTGCTTCGAATGAGAGCATTATGGAGGACATACGGGCAAATGATCTTTCATTCTCAGAATCAACATTCTATGAATATATCAATGCACTGCAACGACTGTACATTATTGAAGATGTCCCGGCTTGGAATCCTGCTGTTCGTTCAAAGACAGCGATTCGCTCCCGTTCCAAGCATGAACTATCGGATCCTTCTCTTGTTGTTGCAGCAATGGGGATGAGCCCGGAGCGACTGATTCAAGATCTTCCCTTCATGGGGTTTGTATTTGAGACCCTTTGTATTAGAGACCTTCGGGTTTACTCGCAAAGCATGGGAGGTTCAATCTCCTATTATCATGATCGCTACAACTTGGAGTGTGATTGTGTGCTCCATTTGCGTGATGGAAGGTATGCTCTTATTGAATGCAAATTAGGAGGAAGTGGAATCGATGAGGGTGCTAATCATTTGCTTGAACTCAAGCATCTCATTGAACAACACCATATGCAGGCTCCCTCTTTTCTTATGATTCTTACTGGATCAGAGCTTGCCTATGAGCGATCCGACGGTGTGAAGGTTATTCCGATTGGTTGCCTAGGGGTGTAGCGTTTTCAGTTGTAGGTCGATGACGGAGCTCCTCATCAAGGAGAATGCGATCCCGTCTTGAATTCGTTACTCCCAACAACCCCAAAAACCCCCCGAGGACAGAGGAATGCTTACGCTTCCTCGCCCATCAAGTCTTGAGCATGTACTGATCAAGAACCTCAGGATTGTCCCTGATCAACTGAAGGAGCCTCTGGGACAGGCCTTCAGATCTCCAATATGCCCAAGGCATCACCAGCTCACCGTTCTGCAATTGAGGAAGCCGTGGTTCGCATTGTGGATATTGAGACTGAAGTTAACAACTGGATTGCACAGTTGATGACACTGAAGAAAGAAATTGGAGAATCAATACATAGCATTAACAGCATGAAGTGTGAAACTATTCTTGAGATGCGCTATCTCACCTTTATGAGTTGGGAGGAGATTTCAGCACAACTTGGGTGCAGTAAGGACTATATTTATCACCTGCATTGGAAGGCGCTGGAGTTGGTGAGGGTTCCTGCAAGTTAAACACGAAATACTAGAATATTTGAGCTATTATTCACCATAAAGAATTAACAAAACGACTTAGCACTTTAAATTCAGAAGTCTATAGATGTTTACAAAGCTAACTATCCTGATCGCATGTCTGACACAGCCCCTATCACTGATGGTATCTATAATGCAAAGAAATATTTGGAGTCAAAGGTATACGGAATTCTTGTCGTATATCTGGTTCAGAAGAATTTCGAGCGCCTCAGCATCGGAAGGCCCCTCGACGATTACGAACACAATTTTTTTACGAGCCACAGTATTCTCCAGCCTCCCTGAACGCGAGCGCTATTTCAGCATTGTTCGTCTGCTCATAGAGTTCCTCATCCTGTTCCCCGAGCATGATGTCCCTGAAATAGAAGTCGCGGAGATTGTTGTTCTCTTTGACGTTTGTCATGCGAACATAGCGCTTGTGAGGATTTGTAGTTGTGAAGGCAATGAATCCTCGATCCAACGTTTCCAGTGGGCGGAGATTATGCGAGGTGAAGATCAGCTGTCCCTTTCCCCTCTCTGAGATGATGCTGAGCAGTTCTCCAAGAAGATATTCGAAGACCCCAGAGTCAAGCTGATCTATGGCGACAGTGATTGACGGTTGATTGTAGACAACGATGAGAAGCTGGAGAATGGAGACGATCTTCTTGATGCCTTCAGATTCATACTTGAGAGGAATTTCCCGGTTGTTCTTGTGGGACATTAGCTGGATCCGGCTTCCTTCCTCTCCATTCTCAAGAACCTGCGTCCCCAAATCCTTGAAGTGAATGGTAAGTCCGGGGATTATCTGCTCCAGTACCACATTCATGGTCTGGATG
>SABI01000107.1 GCA_009929055.1 Spirochaetia bacterium
GCAGATATGCCGAACAGTAACCTTCTGTTCCTTATTGTTTGGTAGGAACAGTATACAACTCACTGACATCACTATGAAGACTTTTTATCATACCTCCTAAATGGAAAAAAGATGCGTATCATTGATACGATCTAGTGCCAGTACTAATGCTTGAGTTCCTAAACTACCTTGACCAGAACCCTGTAATGAAATGTAGAGCTGTTGTACCAAGGCTAAAGAGGGGAGGGCAAGACCCATCAAACGAGCTTCAGCGAGAGCAATACCCATATCTTTTACAAAATGGTCAATCATAAATCCAGGATCATAATTATTATCTAAAATTCGAGGAGCCATATTATTAAGAGACCAACACCCAGCAGCCCCCTTTGAAATAGTATCTATAAGAGCCTTACCATCTAACCCCGCTTTCCTTGCATATAAAAGCGATTCACACATACCAGCCATCGTTCCAGCTATAACAATCTGATTACACATCTTCGTATGCTGACCACTTCCACTCTTACCTTGCAAAGTAGAACTACCCATAAGAGAGAAAAAAGGGAGGGCCTTTTCATAACTACCATCTGTTCCCCCTACCATAATCGTAAGGCGAGCCTCTTTAGCACCTACATCTCCTCCACTTACTGGAGCATCGAGAGCATCACACCCTAGAGAAATTGCTTTTTTCTGAATATCAATCGCTAAAGAAGGTTCTGTGGTGGTCATATCTATAAAAAGAGACTTATTACGAGCCCCACTAAAAAGACCAGATTCCCCAAAATATACATCTCGTACATCACTAGGATGCCCTACAATAGTAAAGATAATGTCTGCTTCTTCAGCAATTTCTTTAGGACTATGAGCTACATGGGCTCCTAGTTTCTTTAAAGGGTCAGCCTTTTCTATTGTTCGATTAAATACAATCACTTTAGAAGCTAGTGGCATAATATGTTCACACATCCACCTACCCATCACACCAGTACCAATCCATCCTACAATAGGCTTTTCTTTCGTATTATTATTCATTAAAACCTCCATATATATAGTTTGATTATGTTTGTATCTAAAATAGATAAAATATACTAATTTACAATCATATTGCTAGAGAGTAATTCATTATGATAGAATAATGAATTATGAGCAAGATAGAGTTAGAAAATATACCACCAGAAGAACATATTCAAGAAATAGCAGACTTCTTTAAAGTTTTCGGTGATTCAACACGATTAAAGATCCTCTTTCTACTCCAAAACGGAGAGCTGTCAGTTCTCACAATCGCTCACTCACTTAATATGCAGCAATCTACTATCTCACAACAATTAAAGTTATTAAAAGTATCTCGATTAGTTCATAGTAGAAAAGAAGGACGCAGTATCTATTATCGTCTTAACGACGACCACATAGAACGCATCCTTGCTCTCGGAGTTGAACATTACGAAGAACTTATGTAATCTTTAATTACCCTTCTTTTTCTCATCATCTAGTTCTTTTGCCTTTAACCAGTAGTGGTGAGCTTGAAGCCTTATCCCGTTAATATTGATGAATCCCTTACAATCAACTGGTTGGTACCCTCCAGCAACCTCCATACTCCCAAGCTTTTCATTATAGAGAGAGAAGGGGCTACTTACACCTGCACTAATCATTGTCCCTTTAAGAAGGGCAACCTTTGCAACACCAGTTATCAATTCTTGGCTTTTATTAATAGCAGCAGATAAGAAATCAAATTCAGGACTAAACCAATATCCATTATAGATAATTTCAGCGAATTTAGGCATAAGCATATCACGTAAGTGCATTACCTCTTTATCCATACAGATACCTTCTAAATCGCGATGAGCGAACCATAAAATAGATCCTCCAGGAGTCTCATACACACCACGACTTTTAATACCAACATACCTATTTTCAACCATATCGACCCTGCCAATAGCATTATCGTGACCTATTTTATTTAGATAGATAAATAACTCAAGGGGAGTGTCTATAACAGTACCATCATTTTCATTAGTTACCTTTACAGGAATCCCATCAACAAATTCTACAGCGATAATTGTTTGCTCATCTGGAGCATCAACAGGACTTACTGTGTGACTGAAAACCTCAGGTGGACAAGGAATACTTGGATCTTCTAAAATACCCGCTTCATGAGAGATATGGAGAAGATTCTCATCTTCGCTATACGGCTTTTTCGTTGAAGCTTTAATTTGAATATTATACTTTGTAGGATAATTAATCATATGACTTCTCCCTTCAAACTCACTCAACCATTCTGTATCTTTCCATGGAGCAATAATTTTAACTTCTGGCATCAAAGCATAATATCCTAATTCAAAACGCACTTGATCATTACCCTTACCAGTTGCCCCATGAGCGACATATAAAGTGTTTTCTTTCTTTGCTATCTCTATGTGACGTTTTGCAATAATAGGGCGAGCAATACTCGTACCAAGTAGATACCTTCCTTCATACATAGCATTAGCCTTCAATGCATGAAAAATATAATCTGTAACAAATTCTTCACGAAGATCTTCTACATAAACCTTAGAAGCACCAGTAGCATATGCCTTCTCCTTGATTGCTTCAAAATCTTCCTTTTGACCAACATTTGCCACATACGCAATAACATCAAACCCTTTGTTAGCCAACCACTTCAAAATAACAGAAGTATCAAGACCTCCACTATATGCTAATACTACTTTTTCTTTCGCCATATTTATCCACCTTATTATACAAGAACGTATATATACTCATTTATACCCATGAATATTGCATATTAATTGATTATATTCAAGTGTGTATTGTATAAATATGCAAAAAAAAGAGAAAGCATAATATTACCTAAGAGAAATATCTAAAGGAATATTAAGATCGGTTAACTTAATCCTTGAGCTCCTAGCTGCAAGATAGGGCTCAACTTCCCCTTCCTTATAAAGATTATAAGTAAGAATAAATAGATGGGAGGGATTAATCTCCTCACTTAAATATCTAAGAGTATAATTAACAGGAAATCTTTGAGGATTATTTATCGTTTGCGAAACAATAAAAGTAGAAGAATTATCTACTGGATTTATTTGGTTAAGGGTAATGACAAGACGAACACGAGATGGAAAGTATAAATCTCCGGGATAACGCACTACTCCTGTAAAGATTTCATAAGTTGGTGATTGAATACTATTAGATAAAATCGCAGATTGACAACTTAATACAAAAAATGAAAAACATATTGAGATAATCATCATATATATAAAAGTCAATCGCTTCACTCTCTTCTCCTTCTTCTACTATACAGAACAACACACCGATGAGGAAGTGTAATAGCTCCTAAAATGTAACAAGATAAAAACGATATTTATTAAAGAAATACTATTTATTAATCTTTAATTTTGCCTTATCATACAATTAAAACAAGTAATGACATATGAAGCTACTAATTATCTGCTAATTACTAAATAAAAAGAGGAAATTAAAAGATGCAAACCTACTATAACAATGAGATAACGCTACTAAAAACATTCGATATTAGACCATTAAACCATAGAGTTGCGGTTTTAGAGTACCTAAACACACACCGAACACACCCAACAGCAGACGATATCTATAATGGACTAAAAACAACGATGGCTTCTATCTCACGAACTACTGTGTATAATGTATTACATCTCCTTGTTGATAAAAAAGTAATTAGTACAGTTGGTATTGATGCTCAAGAGATGCGTTACGACGCCCAAACGACCCCCCACTTACACTTTAAATGTGATCAATGTGGTAAAATCTACGATATGTTCGACGCAACTATTCCAGAAATCTCCCTTGAACCTAATTTTACGGTTCATAATGTAACAGTCTATATAAGTGGACTTTGCCCAGATTGTAGTAAATAATTATTAGCTTATATTGAATAAAAGCCACTATTGCTTTAACACAATAGTGGCCATAATTTTGCTCTAACACTTAAAATTTTTACAATTCTGTTGGAGTATACATTACATTAAAGTAATCCATATCTGTGCTAAAGATTTTATTAAGTGCAGGAATAGTCTTTTTATAAGACTCTAAGGTTCTCCATAAAGTAAAGAACTCAGGGTCTGCTTGATAACTTGTAGCATAGATGTTTGTGGCTTTAGCATCAGCTACACCTTTAATCTCTTCACTACGAGCATAAGCCTGACTTATGATACTCTTCTTATCATTTTCAGTTTTACCAACCCATCTTGCTTGTTGCCCTTCACCATACGATCTATAAGCTTCTGCAATCTGGTTTCTTTCTTTGATCATTCTCTGATACACACTTTGAGTTAAATCATCACTATAACGGATCTGTCTAATAACAATATCGATAACTTCGATACCAAACTCAGCAGTAAAATTGCTAGCCATAGAGAGCATTTGAGTAGAAAGACGTTCACGACCTACAAAAATAGATTCTTGTTGAATTTCAGTACGTGTAAGATTGCGTAATTGTTCAGCATCTTCTAAACTCTCAACATTTTGAACTTGATCTTCAATTTTCAAATTATTAATATTATTTGAATTTCTTACCGCTTCATTGAGATAGTTTTCACTAATAACTGTACGGATAGTAGAATCAATAACATCATTTAATCTAAGAATACCATTAGAAAGGGTATTAACAGATTGATAGAAAATTGATGGATTAGAAATTCTCCAGCGAGCAGTAGTGTCTACCCAGATAAATTGATTTTCCTTGGTAGGGATACGTTGAGCATCACCGTCCCAAGACATAATCATCTTCGGATAAATAATTACATTATCTACTACAGGAACACGGATTTTCAAACCAGCATCTTCATAGGTGTTAACAATACGCCCAAAACGGGTCACTACCGCTAATTCACCCTCTTGTATGATGAAAAAAGGACCTAATAACAATAAAATAATCACAAGGATTACTAGAACTACCACAGTTGTGATTAATTTTTTCATTTTACACCTCCCACAGAGTTAATTTGGCTAATGGGAAGGAAATTCTCTAACGTCTTATCGATAAGGGTAAGATTACCTGTATTAGCACTATTTAAGAGGTCTTCCATCGTTTCAATGTATAATCTACGAGCAGTAATATCTTTGCTATTCATATATGCTTCTCGAACCGAATTAAACCTAGCAACATCACCTTCAGCGTTGTTTACCCTCTCAGCAGCATATCCTTCAGCTACCTGTAAGATTTTACTCGCTTCACCTTGTGCCCGAGGGATCTCTTTATTATAAGATTGTTTTCCTTCATTAATAAAGCGACTCATATCCTGAATAGCTTTATTTACATCCTCAAAAGCATCTTGAACTTCACCAGCTGGGGGAACGATGTTCTGTAATTTAACAGTCACAATTTTAACCCCTAAATCATAAGAATCAAAAGTCTCTTGCATCCTTTCTTGAGATTCAAGTTCAATTGCAGTTCTTTCACTCGACATAATTGCTAAAATAGGTAAGTCACCTACAAGTAAGTTAAGGACAGATTGGCTAATATCACGAATAGTCTTATCCTTTTCTCTTACCTTGAAAAGCCATTTTGCAGGATCTTCAATTCGGTATTGAATAATCCATTGAACATCAACAATATTCAAATCTCCAGTAAGCATAATAGACTCACCAGCAGAAGACCCTGAAGGGGAATTCATAAAGTTTGAATTAAATGCAGAAGGGGAGGTTTGCCCAAACGTCATCGTTTGTACAACTCTCGTTGGAACATTAAAGTTCTTATCGATTCCTAAAGGTAATTTTGTTTGTAACCCTGGACCTACTGTTCTATTATATTTGCCTAATCGTAAAACTACCGATTGTTCACTCTGATCCACTACAAAAAAGCTACTCATTACTAAAGCAAATAGTAATACAACACCAATAATAGCTATAATCAGTTTAGGACTTAAGCGAAAAGCTCCTTGGGATGCTCCCGAATTATTCATTGCATCTCCTCCTTGAAAATTCCGACAAAGTCGGTACATATAGTAATGTATAGCAGATAGATTCTATCGTCAATGAACCTCAATAAAGAAAAAAATCGAATTTGATGTACCTTTATGGTAAAATTAGCTACAATGATTGAAAAATTAAGATGGGAAGAGTATAGTGTTCCTTATGAAAAAAAGACTTGTAACCTCTGCATTACCCTACGTAAATAATATTCCTCATTTAGGGAATTTAATCCAAGTACTCTCAGCCGATTGCTTTGCCCGCTTTTGTCGAATAAAAGGGTATGAAACCTTATATATTTGTGGAACTGATGAATATGGAACAGCTAGTGAAACAAGAGCACTTCAAGAAGGAATTACCCCTAAAGAACTATGCGATAGATATCATGTTATCCATAAAGATATTTATGAATGGTTTAACATCGATTTTGACTCATTTGGAAGAACAAGTAGCAATGAACAAACAGAAATTGTACAAAACATTTTCCGCTTAGTTGATGAAAATGGCTACATCACAGAAAAAGAAATCGAACAACTTTACTGCGAACATGACCAAAGATTCTTAGCAGACAGATTTGTTATTGGAGTGTGCCCTAAATGTGGCTCTACTGGTGCAAGAGGAGATCAATGCGATTCTTGTCAAACTCTTTTAGATCCAAGTGAACTTATAGACCCAACATGCTCTGTATGTCATAACACACCCATTATTAAAAAAACAAAACATCTCTACATAGACCTCCCTAAAGCTCTCCCTTTATTACAAGAATGGATCGACACAGCAAGTGTTGAAGGATTTTGGGCAAAAAATGCTATTCAAACTACAAAAAGCTGGATACGCGATGGCCTTAAAGAGAGAGCCATTACAAGAGATTTGAAATGGGGAATCCCTGTTCCAAAAGAAGGATACGAACATAAAGTCTTCTACGTATGGTTTGATGCCCCAATAGGATACATTTCCATAACAGCTGCCTATACAGAAGATTGGAAAAAATGGTGGTTCGATAATGAACATGTTGAACTCTTTCAATTTATTGGAAAAGACAATATCCCATTTCATACAGTCATATTCCCATCCTCCCTCTTAGCTACAGGACAAAACTGGACAATGCTCCACCATATGTCTAGTAGCGAATACTTAAATTATGAAGATGGTAAATTCTCGAAAAGTTTAGGAATTGGAATATTTGGAAACGATGTACAAGATACACTCATCCCTGCAGATGTGTGGAGATTCTATATGTTTTATAATCGACCAGAGAAAGCTGACGTCCTTTTTACATGGAAAGATTTCCAAGAAAAAGTTAATAAAGAATTAATTGGAAATATATCAAACCTTGTAAACAGAACACTCACATTTATCCATCGCTTTTATGATGGTGTCCTTGAAACAGAAGCATTAGATACCCAGCTCCTAGAACAAATCAGAGAAACAGAAAAACAGATAGATAGATATTTTGAAAGAGCAGAATTAAGAGATGCCTTACGGACAATTCTCACCTTATCTTCAATCGGGAATAAAGCATTTCAAGATGCAGAACCTTGGAAATTGATGAAAGAAGATAATGAAAAAACTAAAGAACTACTCAATACCCTTACCATTCTTATAAGAGATATAGGATTCTTACTCCACCCATTTATGCCTTCAACAAGTGACAAAATCCTTCAATTCTTAGATAGCAAAGAGACAACATATTCAATGCTTGGAACAAAACAAGGAATTGGGAAACTACAGAAAATAGAACATTTATTTACCAAGTTAGAAGATGAAAGAATTGAAGAATTGAGAATCAAATATAGTGGTACTCAAGCATCCCGGACAGAGGAGAAACATAACGTGGAAGAGACAGTAGAACAAGTAAATATCGCCCAAGACTTTACCAACAGAGTCGCCCTAAAAGTAGCAAAGATAGAAGAAATTGAACAACATCCTCAAGGGGAAAGATTATATATAATTCAACTTAACACAGGGAGCCCTGAACACACCCAAATTGTCTCTTCTATAGTCCCTTACTACACTAAAGAAGAGCTACTAGGAAAAAACATCATACTAGTTGAAAACTTAAAACCTGCAAACTTTAGAGGAGTAAAAAGTAGAGGAATGCTCCTCGCTGCTTCAGATCCAGCTCAAGAAGAACACACCACATGTGAAGTAATTTTTGCTCCACAATATCCAGTGGGGACCCTTTTACACCCATCAGGGACACAATTACCTGAAACAAGAACTCAACTCAAAGCTGATGTATTCTTCTCATTTAAAATCTATAGTGAAAAAGGTGTTGTTAAAGTCGACAATAAGCCTATCGGTTCAAACGATATACCATTAACAGTAAGTACATATCTTAATGGAGATATTGGTTAACCTATGGATGATTTTCATCTAACTCCAATTGCTATAGATGAACTTTCCCACTCATTACACCCATTTCAAAGCCCCTCGTGGGCTTATTTAAAACAAAAAAACGGATGGAAACCCCATGCCTTCAGATTTATTTCAGAGACTTCTGAAAAAAGTCTTGAAATTCTCATTTTAAAATTATTATAGCA
>SABI01000497.1 GCA_009929055.1 Spirochaetia bacterium
GTTTTAGATATATGAAAGATCTAGCCCCTGAATCTGAAAACTTTAAAGAAAAGAAAATCTATGACAAGAAGATTGAAGTATTAGACAAGTTTGGTTGGAGTTCAACTTCAAAATACTTTGTCAATGGGTTTGGGTTGATGAAAAGTATTGTATTACAGGGAGGGTATAGTCTAAGATGTAGTTTAGTTCACCCACTGTATAGAATGGGAGAGAGTGGATTTCCAGTTTGGACAAAGTCTTCAGAGCTAAGAGTAGGTGACTGGGTCGGACTTAGAAAAAATAATTCAGACTTTGGGAGTCCAATATCTCTAAAAGACTTCAAAGAGTCTCAGACACAATATTGTTATAATATCAAGTGTCTAGATCTTCCAGACTACTTAGATGAAGATCTTGCTTACTTAATGGGTCTATGGATAGCAGAAGGTAGTATCTATCTTCAAAATAATAGTGTAGAGATCTCTACAGGAGATTCACAGATTATAGACTTTCTGTACTCTCTAGAGTTAAAGTATGGTATTAGATTTAAGAAGTCAGCTGAATTTAGTTATCTCTGTGTAAGTAAGAATTTAGTAAAATTCTTTAGTTTCATGGGACTAATCCCTACACACTGTAATGAAAAAGCTATACCTTCTCAATTAATATGTGCAGAAAAGAAAGTTCTAAGAAACCTTCTTTCTGGTATCTTTGATGGAGATGGTTCTTGTTGTTTATGTAAAGATGATGACTTACAAGTCTCTCTAAGTAGTACTTCTGGAGAGTTAGTTAGATCCATCCAGTCTATTCTATTGATGGGTTGGGGAATAAAGTCAATCTTAGGAGAAGCATCTGTTGATAGACTAAGAGAAAACCTTAGAGAGGGTGATTTTAATTGCAATTTCTCTCAATTTACATTGAGTTTACATGGAAATAATGCTATCACTTTCTGTAAAGAGATTAGCTTTAGACTATCACGTAAACAAGAGAAGTTTCTAGACTTAGAAAGATCTTATAAAAATCGTGATCTAGTACCTTTTCAATATCAACTGTATGACTCTATTAATAGAAAGAGAATTAGTCAAAAAATCTTTTATGATAAGAGAAAACCCAAGTCACTCGAACAATTCTACCAGAAACGACAGCAGGTTGCTATTAGTAAGCAAAGTCTTTTAGAGGTTATTGACTATTGGTCAAGTCTAGGAATTCAATCTGATGAACTCTCAATCTTAAAGAGTAACTGTGATAGTGATATCATCTGGGTTCCAATAAAGTCTATAGAAGATATTCAGGGGTGTTCTGTTGACTTCGTTATTCCAGAAACAAACTCTTTTATAACTAATGGAATTATCTCTCATAACACCCCATTTCATGAAAAAGACCTTTATGCCAACCTTAAAGAAGCTAGGAATTGGAGAGTTTTTGAGTATCCAGCAGTGTTTCCTGATGGTTCTTTACTATGGGAAAACAGATATAACTTTCAAGCTCTGATGGATAAGCGTGTATCTTTAGGGGCTATGATCTTTTCAAGAGAAATTCTTGTAAGACCTATTTCTGACTCTGTATCAATTTTCCCTTGGTCTATTCTTGAAACTTCTTTCATTGGTATGGAGAAGTATACATT
>SABI01000498.1 GCA_009929055.1 Spirochaetia bacterium
TAAATTTGAAATAAAATATGAGTCTCCCCAAAGGTATGGTTTTATTACCCCATTAAGTTTCACAACATCCATATAGTATTATTTCCCCCTCATAACAACATTCACTTTACCATATCTTGTTTACTCTCGTATAGGAATAGAAAACACCCCCAAAGAATACCTTGGGGGTGAGATTAATTATTGATTCAATTGATGTTTAGCCATCAATTCCTAAGTTAAATCGAACAGAAAGGGCATCAATAGGTTTATCGCCAATATTGATTCCAGTTTCTCTCCAGTAATAAGCAGCATCTACGTGGATCACCAGTAAGTCGAATCCAGCACCAACTGACATATATCCTTTGTTGATTCCAGCACGGATGTCGATAGCAGAAAGGAGTTTTACTTCAGCACCAGCTCTTAGGTGGTTCCAAATAGCTTGTTCGTTATCTTCCATCTCTTGAGGTAAATTAGCTACATCAACTAAGTCTATTGCAATTGAAGGCCTTAAGATTGATGAGAAAGATCCTAAATTAGGAGCCCATCCAAACCCAAGATCAATTGTGTAAGGGACAGTTATGGTAGTTTCACCTGAGATAGTTCCAATAGGAGCTTCATCTTCATAGATAGTTTCTTGAGAGACGAGTTCTAACATCTCATTTACCCAAAGCCCTGCTTCACTATAATCTTTCATAGTATAGGAGCCATTGATGTTTCTCATCACACCACTCACACTAAGTCCTACAGGAAGATTCACATTCACACCAACATCTATTGGTATTGCGTACCCTGCAGCTAAGCGGTTACTAGCTAAGAATGTTTGTAAGAAATCATCATCTTCTTCTTCTCCAAAAACATCCGAGATAATTCCTTGAGCTCCAATTTTGTTTGTGAATGCTTTATAGGTAGGTCTCACTGTAGCACCTACATCTACACTTAAAATATTAGGAATAAAGTTAAGGTTAATTCCAAGGCCAATAGCAGCAGCTGCATTCACTTCTAAAATCAAGTTAGTATCAACGCCTTTATCAATATTATGAAGTTGTTCTTGAACATTGAGGGCAAGTCCAAACCCACCACCAGCAAACCCAAAAGATATATCTGTGGTAAGAAGGTCTCCCTTATCTACGCTAATAGTATTAAGGTATTTTGTTCCAGTTGAAACACCAACATTTCCATCCATAATCTCTTGAATCATCCCACTGTCTACTATGTTCTTTGCATTAAAAGCAGTTACTGTAACAGCAGGTAGATACAAACTAAAGCGACCATTAGCAAGATTAGCTGGGTTCATGTAGAGTGAATCAAGCCCTGTGGAGGTTGACACCCCAGCTCCCCCCATACCTTCTATTCTGGTACTTGTTGGAACAAAAGTCATATTCTCTCTGAAGAATTCAGGATAAGTATATGCAGCTAAGCTACTACTTACTATAAGTAAAAATGTTAAACCAATTATTATTATTTTTCGCATAACTTAGTCCTCCTCTATTTCATTGATAAAATCTTCAATTGCACCTGTAATAACTGTATTACTAGGAATAGCGCGAGATATTGCTAATACAGTCTCGAAAATCTTATCATTATTTGGGTCTTCAATAAAAGCAGTAAATGC
>SABI01000499.1 GCA_009929055.1 Spirochaetia bacterium
CTCTACTATGAGTGATGTGGTTACCCGAATCGACTCAATAGTTATTGAAGTAGAAGATATTACCCTTAATTTAAGGGAGAAATTGAGTTCTTTAAGTTTCAGCCAATCACGACTCGACTCCCTGAACGAAAGGGCGGCTCTACTACAGAAGCTTAAGAAAAAATATGGCCCTTCTTTAAAGGATGTCATCGCGTTTTTAGAAAAAACTAAAACAAAACTCTCCTACACAACGATGAGTAGTGAGATAATGGATCAGTTATTAGAAAAGAAAAGTGTAATTGATAAACATTTAGCTGATAGTTCAAATAAATTAAGTGAACATAGAAAAGAAAAGGCTCTACTTCTCTCTTCTCTCATTAAAGAGCGATTAAAAGAACTTCATATGCAACATGTAGTTTTTACCATCCTTGTAGAAGAAGGGGAGTACACTTCCCATGGAAAAGATCGTATTGATTACTTATTTTCTGCTAACCTCGGGGAACCCGTTAAAAGACTCAAAGAAATAGCAAGTGGAGGGGAACTTTCAAGGGTGATGCTTGCCATAAAAAGGGTATTAGGTGAAAGTGATGATATTGAAACCTTTATATTCGATGAAGTCGACACTGGAATAGGGGGAAAAGTAGCCTATTCTGTTGGAGAGCAAATCGCCCAAATAGCCTTAAAGCACCAAGTTCTAGTAATAAGCCATTTAGCTAGTATTGCCTCACGAGCAGATACCCATCTTGTGGTAAAAAAAATAAGTGATGAAGGGAGAACCTACACCACTATCCATAAAGTTGAGAAAGAAGAGAGGGTTAAAGAAATAGCTCGCATGCTAAGTGGACAAGATAATAATAGTGAAGCTCTTACACATGCGGCAACATTATTGGCTCAAAATGGGCGCTACTAGAGAAGTTTAAGGCAATCTTTAATTCTCTAAGGAGAGTTGAAGTAAGAGGGGTAGTGTACTCAATAGTCCCTTTGCCTATTGTTACCTCTTGGAGAGATTCTTGAGCTAAGGTAATTGAAGGTTGGAATGAGTGTTCCCTAGCAATATTGAGCAAGTCGAGTAGATAAGAACCTCTTTCATAGTTAAACCCAATCACATCAATATTCCTACATACTTTCTCTATTTCAGCTGTAAATATTGTTCTCACAGTTTTATGCTCTATCTCTCTCCCTGTTCGACTAATGAATTTTAAGATATTACTAATACTTTCCCTCTTTTTGTCCCAATCAATCGTAACTGGAGTAGTGAATAGACTTCTAAGGGCTGATAAACTTGTTCCCATACTCTCAATAAAGAGGGTTTCACTCGAGACATCTTTGGCATGTTGAACTAACAAAGTGTAATGGCTTATATTTCTTGCTACACGTAACATATACTCATCACTCATCTGGTTCATCGAAGCATCAATCCAACTATACACTTCTTCAAGCATTTTTAAAGGAATTGATGATGAATTATATTCATAGGTATTCTTCTCTCCAGAATTATCTTCTTTTGTCTCCATAGTGACAATATAGCCATCACTTTCTAAGGTGTTCACATTTGCTTGAATGGTATATCGATGTTTAAGTTTAGTGTCCTCATTTCCTAAAAATGATAAA
>SABI01000500.1 GCA_009929055.1 Spirochaetia bacterium
GGGGATATACAAGTCAGGTTCGGAAGATAGTTTTGAGTCTCTGAAGGACATACAACTTAAAAAAATGGGAGAGGGAAATGTAAGTATCTCCTATCCAGATAGACTTATAACCGAACTTACCTTTGAGCAATTACACGAAGATTTTTTAAGAAGAGCAGAACTGCGACAGCAAGTAGAAAATAAGTAATACAATACCACTATTGAGATTAATACTGATAGACCAATAGCAATAGGTTGGTTAGCAGATACTCACATAGCAGGTCAAGATGTAGACTATGAGAGATTAAGGTGGGAAATTGATGAGATCAAAAGAAATCCATATATGAGGGTATTTCTCGGTGGTGACCTGACGGATGGGTTCTGTTGGACACCAGCAGTCTTTGGAGACATAGCAAACTTAAACGAGCAAGACTTATATTTACATAAAATGCTTGAGTACATGGGTTATGACAAGATACTGGGTGGGGTAATGGGTTCACATGAGAAGTGGTCAAGAAGAACTGGATTAGACTCCTACAACGACATTAGAAAAAACATTCCTATATTTGATGGTACTGGTACAGTTGACTTAGTAATAAATGGGGTTTGTTATACAGGAGCAATCATACACGAAGCAAAAGGATCAAGTTACTTTAATCCTAACCATGCACAAAAGAGGTTTGTAATGGAAAACGAGGGATACGACTTTGTGATGACTGCACATACACATACAGGAGCAGAGCAATCTCAGGTACGACAAACTGCACATGGAAGTAGAAAGGTTGTTTTCTTATCAGGGAAAGCATTTAAGAGAACTGACGACTTTTTGGATACTAAAGGTTTTAGAAGAAAAGAAGGAGAAGGAATAGGTATTAACTGGATATTGTTTAATCATAAGCAAAAGATGATGATACCTTTGTCAAGCACAGCAGAGGTATTAGAAGTTATGGGAGCAATATAGGGGTTCGCCAAAAGTAAGTAAAACGGAGGGGGTTTGCGACACTTTCCCCCTCGCCCCTACTGAATAATTAAGGACTAGGAGTGAACAAATTCGGCTTAATTCGTGTAGTGTAATACACAAATTCGGCTTAATTCGTGTAGTGTAATACACAAATTCGGCTTAATTCGTACGGTGTAATCCACAAATTAGGCGTAATATGGGGAATTGAATCCACAAATTAGGCGTAATTTTTGGAAATGGAAGTCTAAAACTTTAGAAAATTATAAGTTTTGGAAATATAAAACTAAAGTTTGAGGAAGAGAACTGTTGGCTGTTAAAATGCACACCGATACTGTGCAAATTAACGGTAAATCGGAAATACCGATTAATTGTAAACTAAATTGTAAAGTTAATTGACAATGGTAACAAGAGTTAGGTGTGAAGTGTATAGTCGCTGCGTAGGATACATACGCCCCGTATCACAATGGAATCCAGGGAAAGCCCAGGAGTTTTTAGACAGGAAGGTCTTTAAAGTTAAATAAAGGGGTTGAGTCCCCTTATGGGTTGGCATACTACCCCTACTACCCAATGCCAATCCTATAGAGTGCTCAACTTTTGAGTCTCGTTCTTTAAAAACTAACTAAAGCAGAACTAGAAAGGAAAAGAG
>SABI01000501.1 GCA_009929055.1 Spirochaetia bacterium
TCCTAAACTAGTGTGGTACAAGGAAGATGCACCTGAGCTATATCGTAAAATATGGAAAGTCCTCTCTTGGGCAGACTTTCTTATTTTTAGACTCTCTGGGAAAGAGGCAACTAACTTTTGCCACGCAAACAGAACTCTTCTTTTTGACCTCCATAAAGAAGATTGGTCAACTGAATTATTAAAAATTGGAGGGCTTGATAGAGACATCTTAGCCGATGTTGTCCCTCCTGGAACTGTAATGGGGACAATCCTCCCCCATATGGCTCACTCTCTAGGACTTAACAAAGAGGTGAAGATTATCATAGGAGGGCATGACCAATGCCTTAATGCGTTAGGAGCTGGAGCCATTAAGGGGGGGGAGTCGGTTACTGGTATTGGTACTGTAGAGTGTACAACTGTAATATTTGACTCAATTCCTGACATGGATGTCATGTTTAATTTAAATCTTGGAATAGAACACCACGTAGTAAGTGGCAAATATGTTGCTTTTATCCATAATCAAGCTGGAGCTTTACAAACATGGTTTTTAAAAGCATTTACAAGAGAACTACAAGAAAAAGGGCTAAGTGAGAAAGAAATCCTCGATTACCTCACCCTTGAAGCCCCCTCGAGTCCTTCTAATCTCATTTTCCTTCCCTTTGTGGAACCTTCTGGAGCTCCCCTTTTCTTACCTTCCGGCAATGGGCTCTTTTCTGGTATTAGTGCCACAACAAAAAGAGGGGAGATGTATCGAGCTTTATTAGAGGGAGAATCAATGTTTTTCCTCGAGGCGTTTAAGGCGCTCGAAGAGAAAGGTATCACTATTAATGATATCCTCACCACTGGGGGTGGAAGTAGAAGTGATTTCTGGCTTCAAATAAAAGCAGATATGTTTGGCCGCCCTGTAAAAAGAGCTCGCTATAGAGAGTCTGGTACTACTGGAGCTGCAATGGTTGCAGGAATAGCAACGAATACCTACAGGAGTGTAGAGCAAGCAGTAGAAGTGTTTTCTGGAACAGAAAAAAGTTTTACCCCTAACCCACTACACGCTCTTGAGTATGAGAGGCTTCAAGAACGCTACAGAAAGCTGATGAAGAATATTCTTCTTTAAAGAAATTAATAAAATATGAAGAGCTTTTCTTTTTCTTAATGTAGATCTCTATTCACCAAGAAAGGTTCTAGAACTACTGTATGGGGGGCGCTTTCACTATTGTTCATTTGCTCAAAGAGCATATTTGTCACCTCTAGTGCTTCAACATCTTTCTTTATCCCGACACTTGTTAATTCAACTGGAAAGTTGATGTCTGAGAGAATATCATCAACCCCTACTACAGGAACTCGATACCCAACTTCATTAAGGGTGCGAAGTGCTGCAAAAGCAATAAAATCTGAAAATGCAAATACTGCATCAAATTCAACATGTTTGTGTAAGATAGCTTCAACACAACTGCACCTTGCGTTATCTACAATATTTGCTTCTGCAACGAGGCTTTCATCAAAAGGGATATGATAGGTATGTAGACACTTTTTATAGCCCAACAATCTTTCATTACTAGATGAAATATGTTCAGGTCCATTGAGATATAAAATGTGTTTT
>SABI01000502.1 GCA_009929055.1 Spirochaetia bacterium
TCAAAAATCTTTCTGCCCTCCTTAGAGAACTTTCATTGACAGCATCAATTACTACAGCAGCAATTTCAATATTTGATGCGACGATTCTTCCATCTTTTATTACTCGTTTTTCATCTTTTGAAACTGGACGGTGAAGGGTTTTTTCACGAGGAAGAATAGATTCTATCAATCCGCGATCATCGCTATACAAATGAATCGCACACCAATCTCCAATAACTGGTTGATCAGAGACCCCTAATTCAATAAGATTTCTTAATCCCCCAGATAGTTCAACAAGACATTTTCCCTTTTCACTAATCGCATGAAATAACCCTTTCCCTTCTCGAATAATTCTTGCTGGTATCGTATGAGTGTTTTTATAAGGGCCATAGCAATCAGTCCATTTTTCATTCCATCCATATTTTTCTAAACTATTCATGTTACTACCTTTTTAATCATCCTATTATGAGAATCTAATAATTATACTAGAATACTGTTCTCGGGGAAATACTTTTCATTTTCCCAAGGAGAGAAAATTTTTTCATTGATTGTCAGTGTTCTCTTTTTCGTAGTATACAGCAACTCCAGATGCAAGGGTTAGCATAGAAAGCAGGTGTTTTCTATGAGTTTTATTCTATATGATTACATCACATAACAAGTGAAAGGCAATCTTCATGGTAATCGTCTTTAGTATCATGTCCAGAAATTTGGCTATATTTTGGGTGTATCTTGTTATAGTATATTATAATGATTTAAATTGGTGTGTTTGTCCTAAATAGAGAAAATGAAGGTATTAAAAGCAAGACAACAAAGTAATTACACGTATTGACGAATCAAGAAGTGAGATAGAGAATGATAATGAGCAATTGCTTCTAAAAAGGAAAGAGATGGATAGCCAATTACTAACTGCTAAAATTCTTAAATTACAAGATAAAGATGGGTGTTGGAATGTCCTTAGCGAAACAGATAAATATTATCCAGAGTATAATTACTACGTTCCTAGTTATTCTTCGACTCTTTGGACTCTTATCCTTCTCGCAGATGCTCAAACAGACTCCAACAATGAGTTGTTGCACCCTCCTCTTAAGATTATCACCAATCATTTTTATGATCCATATCATAAAATATTCACTATTGGAAAGAGTCATTTTCCCATTCCCTGCTTAAATGGAAATATGATATATTTGCTTTCTTATTTCAAATATGACCCACATAATTATATCGATAATGTTGTTAATTTTTTCACTCAATACCAAAGATTCGATGATGGAGACTTTCTCTCTACCAAGATGTACCCTTATAAAGGCAATAGATCTTGTTATAGTAACCATACCTGTTATTGGGGTGTAGTTAAATTATTAAAAGGCCTCTCTTTTATTCCTCGAGATCAGCGTTCAAAAAATGCAAAGATTTTAATGCAAAGATGTATTGATTTTATTTTACTTCATGAAGTCTGTTTTAGTTCTCACAATAAAGAAGAGTATCTTCACTCCTATATGGAGAAATTGACATTCCCTAACCTTTATCGAAGTGACTTCTTAGAAGTGCTGTGGCTATTGAAAAGAGAAGAAGTCTGCTGTGAACCTATTCAAAG
>SABI01000503.1 GCA_009929055.1 Spirochaetia bacterium
CAAGATAATTCTTCGCTATAATAGGAACTTCTTTTTTAGCTTTCTTTTCTGTCCATGCAGAATGTACGTTATCAAAATGCATAAGGGCATCACTTGTATCGACACCAAATTTATCTTTTATTTTCTGTATAACTGCAGGTTTACCACCACTATAACTATTATCCAATATATCATGAACAGCATCTGATGAAATAGATGGTTTATCAATATCAGAAGGACCATAATCATCTTCTACAGTTTTACTAAATTTTGCACCAGCTTTCTTAGCATCTTTAATAATCTTTTCTGCATCTTTCTTTGACACGCCAGCTTTTACCAATTTACTTACTTCATCCCCACCATCTTCTGGGGCAGGGTTATCACCCATTTTCTTCTTAATATTATGGTAGTAAGTAGAGGCGGTAGCTTGAGAAATACCCAATTTATCAACAAAAGCAGCTTTTACTTCTTTAGATTTGCTGCCCAACATTTGATTATAAATCTGTTCTGCTTGTTTCGCTTTAGAAGTTTTACCTTCTACCTTATCAACAACGTCTTTATAAGTCTTTTTAGGAGCTGGTGTTTCGCTTTTAACTTTAGCAAGAGCTTTGTTGTATAGTTCTGTAGCACTCTTTTCTGATATTTTATACCAATCTTTGACGTGCCCAATGATCATTCCAGCTGTATGACTTGTACTATTATCTCTAATAAGCTCAGCCACTTCCTTTATGTGATCTTCAGGAAACTCTATTCCGGAAGACTTTTCTACTGGTTTATCTACTTTCTTCTCTTCTGGCTTCTCTTTTTCTGTTTGAGTAGCCAATTTCTTCTTAATACTATGGTAGTAAGTAGAAGCTGCAGCAGGAGAAAGACCTAACTTATCAGCCAAGTGCTTCTTGATATCCTTTGCAAGAGCATCAGGAGATGCATTTTTAATAATATCATGGGCATGCTGCATCTTGGATTTAGGCTTTACCACCTTTTCTTTAGATGAGGACGCGCTTTTTGCTTTAGGTTTAGATTGGGAAGTTAAATGATCAATAGCATGCTGAACAGGTTTCCCATTAAATTTGCCACCAAGTCCTGCTTTAATAGTACCATCAGCACCTACTAATACGTGCTGATGGCTAATTGTAACCCATTTATCTTCTTTTGATTCTTCTGTATATATCATCCGATCCTCTCAAATTATATTGGTATTATATTATTTATAAGTGACCAATCTTCCCCTGTTGACCTCTAAATGTGTACCTTTGTATAATGTATTGTCCGAATAAAGGGAACTCTTTACTTATAATGACTCTTGGATACATGTATTGGATGATTTACCCTGCTTCTTCTTAAGTACTTTAGCCCTTTTCAATAGACGTTCCTGAAGCTCCTCAGCAGATAACCATAGCTCAACACCCTTCTTAACATTAGACATTTCTTCCTTAGAGAGGAATCCTTCATAAGTCTCATCAAGCAATTTATCCACTTGTTTAGAGGTAAAGTCAGTATGAGCCTTAACATTGCTAGAATTACCAGAAGATCCATAAGAAGCAGTGTGAATCATTGAATAAGCAGATTCTGTAACAATAACCTGATGGC
>SABI01000504.1 GCA_009929055.1 Spirochaetia bacterium
GGTAAAAGAATTAATAGTAGAGAGGGTATTTTCCTCTTTTGTATTAATTGAAGCGAGTTCTAATAACTCTGTTCTAATATCTCTATCAAGGTATTCTTTTTTTACATCAGGATCACTATAAAATGGGAGTGAGAGATTGAGTTGAGTTTTGTTTTTCTTATAGGAAACATTCGGGGTAATAAAAAAACGAATTAGGGAACCATTTGTTAAATCTGTTGGGTTTTTATAGGCAACTCCCCCTAAAAGAGAGGCATCAAGAGTCTTATTAAGGAGGTGGTGTACCCCTTCATACCCTATAAATAGCCCATTATTTTTATAGGCATCTACAAATATTGTTCCATAGGAGTCACTCTCTTTTGCCCACTTTTCTACCTTACTAAGGGGCTCTTGAGGCAAAGAAGAGTAGATGAATGAAGATGACTTTTCTAGATTTTTATTCATCCCTAATAAAGAGGTAATACTACTATTCTCATCTTCATGAATGAGGGGGTTTTTACCATACAGTTCATAGCTTGTGTTTATATAAGGGCCTTTAATAGAATCATATCCAAATGCTGGATTAAACATAATTGTTTTTCCAGGATAAAAGAAAAATGGGAGGTAGAGTATGGGAACTCTTCCCATATATAAAAAAGAATGGGTTAAAAATAGATCATTACCATCATTTACATGAAAGTATTTACTTTTTATCTGATAATATTCTGATTTTTCACTCGTAGTAACTGAAGATCCTTTCACAAGAACTGAGAGTGGATCATTAGATAATAGAATCTCTTCCCCTTTAGAAGTAAAAGTTGTAATGTTGCCATCTTCATCACTACTTGAGGTTTTGGTAATCCCCTTATTCATCATAATTTGGCCATTATCTCTATTATAGGTGAGGGTATTGCCAATAACTATCTCTTGTTCTTCCCCTTTTTGCTGTTCTAGGGTGACTGCTCCTATAGCATAGAGATACCCACTACTGCTATCATATAAGATGCTATTTGATTGGAGTGAATTTGAATCAATCGTTATCGAAACATTGCCATCAAGGAAGATTATATTTTTATCTTTATGTATATAAAAATAATCGGCTTGGTTAATTGAGATAAAGTCCTCTTCGATTTTCTCTTCAATAGAAGGAGTAAATCCATAAAAAGAGTAGAGATTGTTGATTAGTTCTTCTCGGTCATTACGAGAAGGGAGGCCAAGAAATATACTTTTTTCTATAAGCATTGAGGTAGAACTCTCTTTGATGGAACTCACCATGAGGGCTAATTGTTCACTTTCAATAGCAAATAGAAAGGATGTGCAACCTAGAAAAAACAATAGAGAGCTAAAAAGAATTCGTCCAACAGTAGTCTTAACTTTGTTCATGAATGTGTTGAGCAATATAATACCCTGTATGACTCTCCTTTGAAAGAGAAACTTCTTCAGGTGTACCAGAACTCACTACATATCCCCCCTTGTCGCCTCCATCTGGCCCTAAATCAACAATATAATCGGCACTCATAATAATATCTAGATTGTGCTCAATAAGCATAATGGTATTTCCAGTATCAACAATACGGTTAAGTAC
>SABI01000505.1 GCA_009929055.1 Spirochaetia bacterium
AGTAAATTCCCAAAGTAAGTTCCACAGTGGAATTTGAAGTGGAAGTTAGTATGGGAAACGATTTGGGGTAGAATTTAGTATGGGAAATTGTCCCAAAACAAGGAGGAACCACAAATGAAAGAAAGGAAGAACGTACATCTAACACTTGAAGACCGGATCGAGATACAAGATTGTCTCTGCCATGAAATGACATTCAAGGCAATTGGTAGGCATCTTGGAAAGGATCAAACAACCATATCCAAAGAAGTTAAGAGGAACATAGTACTTAATCCAACAACAACACTTAAAAAAGACAAGAATGGGCTAGTAGTATCTTCGATATGTCCAAAACTACTGAAAGCACCGTTTGTATGCAATGGCTGCAGGAGAAAATCAATTAGCTGTTCTTTTGACAAAAGTATGTACTATGCTAAGCTAGCACAGAAAAAATATGAGGAGCAATTGCATTCCTCTAGAGAGGGAATCCCTCTAAACAAGGAATCTTTTTACGAGATTGATAGAATACTATCTTCTGGAATAGAGAAAGGACAACACTTGTACCACATAATGGCAACTCAAGACTTGGGAGTGTCAAAAACAACAATATATCGCCATTTGCAAAAGGGATATTACTCTGTATGTGCGATAGATTTTCCCAGGGTAGTGAAGTTCAAAGCAAGAAAAGGAGCTAGAGCAATATATATACCTAAAGCATTAAAGATCGGAAGAACATATATCGACTATCTAGCATATATCGAAGAAAACCCTGAGAAAACCGTGGTTGAGATGGATACTCTGATTGGTAGAATCGGCGGAAAAGCAATTCTTACCCTGCATTTCCCTAAAAGCAACTTCATGCTAGGGATACTACTAGAGAACAAAGATACTTCAAATGTATCTAAAGCAATACTGGCATTAAAGGAGAAATTAAAAGCATTTGGATTATCTTTCGGTGAAATATTTTGTGTACTACTAACTGATAACGGAAGTGAATTCGCAGACATCTTCAGCATCGAAAACGACTTGGATGGTGAGAGAGAAACAAGGCTATTCTTCTGTGACCCAAATCAGCCAAATCAAAAACCACACATCGAAAAGAATCATACATTGTTTCGAGATATTGTGCCTAAGGGAGAATCATTTGATGAACTGACACAGGGAAAAATCAACCTAATCTTTTCACACATGAACAGCATACGTAGAAAAGAGTTTAACGGGAAAAGTGCTTACGATATGTTTACCTTCATGTATGATGAGACTCTAGCAACCATACTAGAGATACAGCGTATCGAGGATACTGACGTAGTACAGTCCCCTAAATTACTAATGGTAAACAGAGGGTAATTTAGTCCCATACTAACTTCCACTGCAGTGGAACTTAATCTGGGAAATGCCTTCTCAGAGTCTTTTTACCATACAAAAATATGCCAAAGAATGTCTTAAATGCATAAAAATGCCCTGCTTTCCCATACTAACTTCCATGTTTCCCATACTAACTTCCACTACGGGTATCACTGTGGAACTTACTTTGGGAATTTACGCAAATCAAAAATTTCCTAGCGTTAAGGTATGTTTATTGGG
>SABI01000506.1 GCA_009929055.1 Spirochaetia bacterium
AATCTATAGTATACTATACAATTATGCCTTATAGTAACTATGAGATTCTTACTGTATTAAAACATATCAAATCCTCCTATAAAGATGTAGTACTCTGTATAGAGGCAGTACACTCTATGCCTCAACAGGGAGTAGCTTCTACTTGGACATTTGGACAGCACTACGGTATGCTTAATGGATTTGCTATGGCATTAGGATTCAAGATAGAACCTATTACTCCTATGTCCTGGAAGAAGTTCTATAATCTTAAGGGTAAAAAAGTATCTGCTAAAGAATCTAATGCTGAGACAAGAGATAAAGTATGCTCTAAGTATCCTGAGATGAATGAAATTAAGTTTCACTCAGGGATATTTGATGCCATACTAATAGCTACATATTACTTTGAAAGGAAAGACTAATGGAAAACTTAGACTTAAGACTAATTAAAACTCGGAAAGAAGAGTATGGAAATAACCTGCCTGATATGGCAAAAGACTGGACACTAATGACAGAAGGCAAGTATCAGTTTACTCCAGAAAAAGTAGCAGAGTTCTTATCAAACTTAAAGCAAAACAGAATTAAGTTTATTATAGAAGCTCTAAAGACTACTACAATAGGAACAGACAAGTACTTCAACCTAAAGAAAGCTCTTGAAGATTCATTTACAGACAGAGATAACTACCTATGGATAGCAGATCATTATACTGAATATGTAGAATTGTAGGTGAACTATGTATGCGCAATCTCAAGGGCAAGTTTGCTTTGTTCACATTGAACGAGGAAACAAGTATGACTTGTATTATGCAAAAGGAGAGTTATTTGCAATCAAGATAAATAACATAGATCTTGGAACAATACTCTTTAAGAGTGCATATAGCTATTTAACTAAATCCTCAACAAAGAGTTTAATTTCTTTGGCTGGAGATATCTTTAATGAATCTAATTATACTCATGGAGTTACAGAATGTTATGCAGATTTCTTTAGTACTCTTTCAAGAGTTATAATTGGAATGATAGAAGGAGAGACTTCATACAGAGCAATAGACATTGTTCTTAATATACAAGGACAAGTACTGGGAACAGAAAGAAGATTTGATATCTTCAAAGAATACATGAGAAAGGAAACGGAATACTATGAAACAATTACGGCAAATTATTGAGGAGTCTTTGACTCAGTTCGCAGAGAACAAAGCAGTTGTACTAACTAAAAAGGAGGCGGTATGAAAATATATATAGTAACATCAGGGGAATATTCAGATTATGGGATTGAGGCGGTATTCACCTCAAAAGCAAAAGCAGACAAGTATGTAAAAATCAATAATGTTATTGACTATGCTAGTTCGTTCCAAGTTGGGACGTATGAGACAAGCAATGTGAAGAGCATGCAGTATGTATCAGCATACTATCATCTTGGGTGTAATGAAGGGATTGGGTTTCAGGATATTACGGAAATGTTTGAACCATACGTGGAATACGAGACATTCTATTGTTGTGTAAAATTCAACCCGAACAAGGCTGTGATGGAAAAGTCAGTGTACGACAAATACGCAATGTACAAGGCTAGGGAAGCAGGCATATGA
>SABI01000108.1 GCA_009929055.1 Spirochaetia bacterium
TTCCTTATCAGTAGCCCTACTGCAACATATATCATAACTCGCCTCTATTGGAAAAATCTAATGGAAGGAGATTAGACTATGATAATAATTATCCTTCTCATAGCAATACTTCTTCTCTCTCTATTTGCACTACTATCTAAAGATCTTGTAGGTTCCATTATTGCCCTCTCTGCAATATCACTATTAAGTGCGGGGATATTTCTAATTTTTAAAGCACCAGATGTTGCAATTACAGAAGCTGCTATTGGAGCAGGTTTAACAACAATAATATTTGTATGGGCAGTTAGGCATAGTTCGAGTGAGGATGTATGATAAAGAGAAAGATATTGAATTGTATTTCATCACTCATAATTATTGTATTTGTACTAATTATGTTCTTACATACAAATCCTTGGCCAGTTGAGCAAAGAGACTACCTTGTTTTGATGGGAGAGGAGGAAAGTGGTGCGAGTAATATTGTAAGTGCTATCTACTTAGGATATAGGGCATTCGATACCCTAGGGGAAACAATTGTCCTCCTCGTTGCAATTATTGGAACGATGGGTATCATAGGAGAATTGAAGAGAATGAGTATCGATAGACATACTCCTATATCATTCAATTTCACTTTAGAGAAAGAGAAGAGAGAATCCAACTCTCTTCGTACACATCTATTGGAAGTCGTAACTAGTAAAATTGGGCCAATAATTCTTCTCTACGGATTTTATGTGATGATGTATGGGCACATCTGGCCAGGTGGAGGTTTTCAAGGAGGGGTCATCATTGCTTCTGGAATTGTCTTCTTCTTTCTAGGAAATCCTTCAGAAAATCGTATAAAGGCGAATCAAAAACAATTCTTACATCTCCTTGAGGCCACCTCCTTTTTATTATTTATCCTTGCTTCTCTTCTTTCTCTGTTGTTTCACGAAGAATTCTTTTCAAATATTTTCCCATTATTTCACTATCCTAAAGAAAGGTTTGTTATATTCCTCAATTCAATGATTGGATTAAAAGTGGGTAGTAGCATCGCTTTGATGTCGATTTCCATGATTCAAGAGAGGAAATTATGATTAATTATGTGCTATTAGCACTTATCTTCCTTGTAGGAATGATTGCCCTCATTACTCATCGAAGTATAATAAAGAAAATTATTGCATTGAATATTGTAAATACTTCAGTGGTTATACTCTTTATGTTAGGGGGAAGTTCTATTGGGAGTGAACCGCCCATTAAAATTGCAACAAACACATCAGTAGTAGACCCCATGGTTCATGCTCTTATGCTCACAGCTATTGTCATTGGAGTGTGTGTGACAAGCTTCTCCTTAGCCCTTTGTGTCCACCTCTATGCAGAATATCATACCTTTGATATAGATCTTATAGAAAAGAGGAGAGATAATGGAGATTAACCAACTCGTATTCATCCCTGTCATAGCTCCCATTTTCTCTTCTGCCCTTATTATGGTAAGTAAAACTCTTTCTCCCCCCATATGGAAGAAAATTATCTTCAAACTATCTATTATGATAGCATTTCTTATTTCAGGTGGATTCACTCTCTTAGTCGGACTTTATACCTATCACAATGGTGAAATAGAGAGTGTCATTGGTGGCTATAATAAGGGATTTGGAATCTCATATACCTTTACTTTCATCTCTTCTCTCATTGCTGGTCTCTCTATCATCATCACCTTTGTTGCCTATCTCTACGATAGTCGAGAAGCGAAGAAAGTTCCTGATTACACAATAACACTCCTTATTCAACTCTCATCAATAATGATGGCGTTGTATACAAGGGATCTATTTAATCTATTTGTCGCGTTGGAAATTATGGGTATTACAAGTTATGTCCTTATCTCCTTTAGCCGAAATAGGGATGCCTCTTATGCCTCTTTTTCCTATCTGCTCGTCAGCTCTACCCTCATGGTATTTTTCCTTTTAGGAACGTATGGGATATATAGGATAACAGGGTCCCTTAACTATTCAGTTATTCAACAGCGAATTTCTAGCTCTACCCCTTCTTTATTTTTAATCGTATCAATTTCATCAATAATTATGGCTATCTTAGTTCGTAGTGCTATCATAGGGCTTCACTTCTGGCTCCCCTCGGCACATGCTAGTGCAAAGCACTCGGTCTCTGCAGTCCTTTCAGGGCTCTTGATAAAAATCCCAATAATAACGTTACTTTATCTAATTCCATTATTTCCTTTCTCAAAAGAAATTGGAGCATGTATCTCCCTATGTGGAGTTGTAACGGCAATTGTAGGAGTGATATATGCCTTTTCCCAATCTGATGTAAAAAGGCTCCTTGCCTACCATTCGGTGAGCCAGATGGGCTATATCATGGCCTCATTTGGAGGAGCCCTCCAATATGGAATTAACTCATCAATTGGCACCATTCTTTTGATTGGGTCAATCTCTCATACCATGTATCATGCCATATTTAAATCTACCCTCTTTTTAAGTATAGGTACTACAGTAGACATTCTACAAAATAGAGATGTTTATCAGATACGAGGAGCAGCAGGTAGACTCTTACACACTTCTAAGGCTCAAATTGTCACAATAGTTGCTTTTTTTGTAGCATCATGTTCTATTGTGGCCCTCCCCCCATTTAATGGGTTTTATTCGAAATATCTCATAACAACCTATCTATCATCTCATTTTTCCTTCATTTTTCTATCTATCACAAGTGCCTTTACTGTTGCCTCTTTTATAAAACTTGGAAGAATATTTTTCAAAAAAGAGAGAGTCTTTAATGGAGAAGAGAAGAAAGTTATTTCTAGAAACAAAGGAGTGTTAGCCCTTCTTATCATGGTATTTCTCCTTATTATATCAAGTATCATAGCTGTGCCTCTTATACACATTCTTGGCTACACATCACCAATAGCTTTCTATTCAGCGACAAGTATCATGAAGACAATATTAACATTTGTAGTGGGAATAACTCTATTTTTATCTCTAAAAATAGATAAGGTAAAAAAAATTACACATGCAATAGAAACCTATGAAGCCTCATTAGGAACGATGATGGCTATCATCCCTATAAGTGTCGCGACTCTTTCTATCTATCTTTTCATAAGAATATGAAAAGAGGGTTGTAGTGCCTATCTTTGTAATATACGATTAATCCTAGGAGCAATATATAGATGTCTAGATTTATTAAAAGTCAAAAAGGGAAGAAAGAGAGAGTTCCAGGAGACTTAGTATTCATTGGGCGCCAAAAAGTTGAAAGTCCTTCGATTCATCTCATTAAATTTAATGAACAACTCGTTGAAGAGAAGGAAATAGCCCATCCTAGCGAGATGAAAGATGAAATCAATAATGAAAAAATCCACTGGTTTGATGTCACAGGAGTTCATAATGGAGAATTTATTGGAGAAATCGGGCGTCAGTTTACTATTCATCCCCTTACTTTAGAAGATATTATGGATACTGGTGGACGAAGTAAAGTTGCTGTCTTTGATAATTATATAAGTGTCACCTTAAAGATGATGAGAATTGAAGAGACAGATAATAAGGTACATTCAGAACAACTCACCTGTATTATTGGGAATAACTACATTATTACTTTTCAAGAGCGAAAAGGGGATGTGTTTGAAGGGGTAAGGAACCGAATTCGTAATCAAAAAGGAAGAGTTCGTTCTTCTCAGTGTGATTATCTCAGTTACGCCCTTTTTGATGCTATTTTTAATAATTATCTACTCCTCGTTGAAATTCTTGGTAGTGAGATAGAAAAGAATGAAGAATTAGTAATTAAACATCCTAATGAGACTCTTCTTTCAACTATAAACAGGGCACGAAGTGAATTAAACTTCTTGCAGTCCCATATTAGACCCTCTAGAGATGCTATTAGAGACCTATTACGGTCAGAGAGCTCTATCTTTAGTCCTTCTAGCCTCCTTTATTTTAGAGATTTACTAGACATTGGAATACAGGCAGTAGAAGCACTAGAGAATTATAGAGAGATGGTAAAAGACCAAAGTGATTCATTAAGTGCAAGTAGCACCAACAAACTTAACGATATTATGAAGTTCCTTACTGTGTTTAGTGTTATCTTCATTCCCTTAAGTTTTCTTGTAGGGTTGTATGGGACAAACTTTTCTTACATTCCTGAATTAACCTATCGTTATGCTTATTTTATCTTTTTAGGTGTGCTAGCAATTGTTGCAATAATGATGATTTACTTATTCAAAAGAAAAAAATGGTTATAAAAAAGAGAAAATAAGGCTAATTATCAAAGGTCTTCAATATTAATTTCTCTCTGTTGGATAGTTGGTTCATAATGAATTTGCGGTCTGTAAGGAGAAAGTGAAGTAGGGTCTGTGAATTCTATGTCATCAATAATCATTAAATGTGTTGCAAGTATTGAGATAATAATCCCTGTTGACTCGATGATATCGACGACATGAGGTGTTTCATGAAGTCTTGTAAGGGCTCTATCTTGATAAGAGCCTTCAAAGAAGAGGAGAGAGGGGACAATCTTGATCTCATCAAAAGCAACTTCTTCATCTATTGCTTTAATATAGGGTAAATAGGCAGCAACAAAAGCCCCTTCATTTATAACTTCCTTGAGTGTAATAATTTCTAATGAACTTTGAAGGAGGGTTGTTTTTTTCTCATCATTATAGAGGTAGTTAGTTACATATAGGGTGGAAAGTTCCTTATTATAGCTTACTAGATCTATCACACCCAATTCCTCATTCATCTCGGTATGATAAATTGGAACTAGATAATCTATAGCGACGCCAAGGGAGCCAAGATTTTTTCTATTATAAAGAGCTATTGAAACTCTCTGTTGTTCAACAAGGCCAAATAGTGTGGGGTTTAAAGAGGTTCCATCGTGAGAAGCAATCCCATAGGGTGTCCCATTTATATGTTTTCTCTGGCTTTTGAGATGTTCAATATAATGGTGTTTAGTTAGAAGTCTTTTTGCAATGATTTCACTATACGATAAGTCACTATCGAGTGCTTTCCCTCTTTTGTTTACAATTTCTGCCTTAAATAGAATTTCATCATTTTCGATGATTTTATCAATTATTTTGTTCGTCTCTTTCACACTAAAACGCTTTATCATACAGATGGTCTCCTCTTCTTTTCCCCATTATACTATGGAATCGCAAAAATAGAATAGAAGAGAATACCATATCCCTCTTATAAGATTATCAAACTTATGCTAGTGTAGGTGGAGCATATTACACATGAGGATACATCAATGAAAAAACCTGCCATTGAAGCGATTGCCATCGACCTAGATGGGACACTACTTACGAGTAAAAAGACAATTACCCCCTATACCCTTTCAGTATTACAAAGGGCAATGGAGCAAGGAATAAAAATAATTATCGCAACGGGTAGATCTCTAGCAACGTGCGAGCGCTATGTAAAACAAGTGGGAAGCACCTCTCCCCTTATTTGCTATAACGGTTCCTGTATTTATGATGTTGTAACCGGAAAAGATATATTTCATCAAACGATGGATGAAGAGACGAGCTCACATATTATCTCTCTTATCGACTCAACCCCTGCAGCGTTTCATGCATTTAGAAACCATATCGTTCACTACAAAGAACATGGTCGACATGCAGATTTCCTTGAACCCCTTTCAAGTAAGATTGGAGTAATTACCGAAGATTTTGCAGCCCTCTCTCCCCTCTCTTTTACCAAAGCTATGTTTATTGGAGAATATGAAGATACTGAGAAAATTAGGTTAGAGTTATTAAAAAAATGTCAAAATAAAATTCACCTCGTCTACTCTCACCCAACATATTTTGAAATGATGAGTGAAGGGGCAACAAAAGGATTTGCTCTAGAGAAATTATTAGCTGAATATGGGATAGATAAGGAAAACACTATGGCTATTGGGGATGAATCGAACGATATTGAAATGCTTAAACTCGTTACCCATAGTGTTGCTATGGGCAACTGTGGTAAAGGGGTAGCGGATGTAGCCCTTTACCAAACTACAAGCTCTGATGAAGATGGAGTAGCTAAAGCTATTGAAAAGTGGGCTCTGAATTAAGAAGGAGAATATCTCCGACATGAGAGCCTACATGCCTAGCAACTACATCACACTTAGTGATAAGTAAGAAAAATATATCCCTATTTACCTCACTTAATGCCTCATAATTCCCCTGTCCTTTAGAGACAACCATATCGCTTGAATAAAAGAGATCTAAAAATTCTTTTGAAGCATACCTAAGGACAGTACCAGGAGTTGGGACTCCTGAAGAGATAATTGTAGCACTCTTATCGAGTCCAATATCATAAGCATCACTTACAAGGGCATCATTAATAATAGGTGTATCACGAAGAGCTACTGTTATTTTTAGTGCTGGGTAGAGTTGTTTGATTGTCTCAAGTAGAAGGCGATCAAACACTATCTCTCCAGCATTATCTGCTAAAAATAATAAAGTCTTTGCTTTCTCTATCGATGAAACAAACTCATCAAAGGCAAAGAGGGAAGAAGCCTCTTTTTTGATCTTCTTTTCACTTTTTGCTATTATAGCTCGAATCTCTTTTTCAACATCTATTTCTTTACCTGTCACTCCATAATCGATAATGTTTCCTGCACAGCTAAGCTCTATAGCAAGAGAGAGAGGATTTGAACTCATCTCAACCATATGTTCAATGATAGGATATAACTCGAGTGCTTTGTCGTTACTCTCTTTTTTAATCTCTTTGTAAGGGTCATCCGTATTAAGAATTGAACACAGTTTTTTCTGGACAGCTACTGCTCTTTCAGGGGGTGAGGCACTAAGTGGAGTCTCTTTTAATAGAGAACCAAGGTGGTCCATAATTTCTTTTGCTTGAGTATCACTGAGGTGAAACAAAGCAGCTGAACTCACAATATTTTCAAATAAACATGGAATGCATTGTAGGTAGGTATTCATATAAAATGAGTATAGCAAAATAACAATTTTTAGTCTCTTGCCTCTCCATTTTTTGTGTATTATCATTATGAGTATGAGCACTAAACAACAAAAAGTAGTAATAGCACACGGTTTTGATAAGGATGAAATCCTTAGATTAATGCGTGCAGTAAAGAATGAGTTTACAAAAGAGGTAGATATCGCTTTTGCAATGACAACTGAAAATTCCCTTAAAAGGAATTTAGGAGAGGTAGTTCTCGACATTAGTGGAGATCATCAATACTTAAAAGAAAATCCACCAAACATTAAAAAAGAGTCTTAGAAGAAATCAAAACTTTGGGCTATCTGAAAAGATAGCCCATATTTTGTTAAAGAACTAATGTTTAATTAAAACTTAGCTTTAAGAGTTAAACCAACTAAGGTAGAATCTAGCCAATCTATAGTGCCAGCTGTACCTGCAATGACTCCAGGAAGGTCATCTACCACTAATTTAGCTTCAGCTCCAATGGTGAAGATTGAGGTAATATTAAAATCAAAACCAGCTCTTGCGCTATAAGCTACATCTTTTGTTAAAGCAACTGCACCACTGGTGATTGCTATTCGATAAGCAGGGCCTAATGCAATATATGGTTCAAAGAAACCAATTGGTGCCCTAAAGGTGATATCTGTTGTTGCTAAAATATCAAAAGAACCATTATCAACAAACGGAGTCTCTATTAAAGCATCGAGTCCAAGACCAAACCAAGGTACTATATGTGCTTCGAGTCGTAATCCTGGTGTATAAGAAGCAAAATCAGTATCTGCTAGACTTTGTATTTTATAATAATTTAAAACTCCAACATCAAACACACTTGGAGTTGCTGCAGAAAGAGAACCCATGATGATGATAATCATCAAGATTGTAATAACCAATTTTTTTGTCTTCATATAAGCCTCCACGCTTTTTTTTTATTGCTTTATACTTCTATAGTACACGATGCTTTATAATAGTAAAACGTTTTTTTTATTCTAACGTTACATTTAGGCGTTTTAAGGAGAAATATGACATTTTTTTAGGTTTAATGTGAAAATAATTAGAAGTAAAATGAACTTTATTCATAAACGTAGATTATTTCCCTCTTTTCCTTAGACTTTGCACCACATGTTTGAGGGCCATTACTGGATGATAAAGAAGCATCCTCTTTCCACTATACTTCATGATTTTTCTAATTGCCTCTCGATGCTCTTCATCATAACAGTGTATATGACAAGATGAACAGAAAAGAGAAGACTCTAATAGTGGACAATTAGCCATTCTCCCTGTTGCATAGATATATATTTCTTCACACTCATCACAAAGAGGAGAACTATGATGTTGTTTCTTACAAAAGAGGGCAACCATGGTA
>SABI01000507.1 GCA_009929055.1 Spirochaetia bacterium
CTCTAAAACTCTCCTACACCTAGCTCAAGTGGTTGAAGAAGCAGGAGAAAGTAAAGATTTAGGTGTCTCTTTTGGTGAACCTAAGATTGACCTTGATGCTATAAGAACTCACAAAAAGGGAGTTGTTGAAAAACTCACTAGTGGTCTTGATGCTCTTTGTAAAGCAAGAAAAGTGGAGCGAATTGTAGGAAATGCTACTTTTGTATCAGATACTCAATTACTTGTAAAATCTGACAAAGAGGAAACTCAATACACTTTTGATAATCTAATCATTGCAACAGGTTCAAGACCAGTCCAAATCCCAGGGATTGATTATGAAGATAAGAGAATATGGGATTCAACTACTGCTCTTGAACTCACAGAAATTCCAAAAAAATTACTCATTATTGGTGGCGGTATTATAGGACTTGAGATGGCGAGTATTTACCATGCTCTTGGTTCGAGTATCACAATAGTAGAAATGACCGACTCCCTCATCCCTCCAGCTGATAGAGATATTAAGCAACCTCTTGTGAAGAAAATAAAAAATTCATATGAAGCAATTTATACTTCAACAAAAGTTGTAAAAGTAGAAGGAACTAAGAATCAGCTTATTATCACCCTTGATGGAAAAAAAGCTCCCCAAAAAGTTGAAGCAGACGCAGTTCTCGTTGCTGTTGGAAGAAAATCTAATTCAGATCTACTAAATTTAGAAAAAACTTCTATTAAGTTAACCGAAAGGAATTACATTATTACTGACAAGAAGCAGAGAACAAATGTAGCAAACATCTATGCAATAGGTGATATTACAGGAGACCCAATGCTTGCCCACAGAGCTGTCCATCAAGGGAGAGTAGCCGCAGAAGTAATCTGTGGTCTTCCTTCAGCATTTACTCCTATAAGTATCCCATCTGTTGCTTATACGAACCCTGAAATTGCTTGGGTAGGTTTAACAGAGAATGAAGCCAAAGAGAAAAACATCAATTATAAAAAGGGCTCCTTTCCTTGGATAGCAAGTGGTAGGGCAATAAGCTCAGTAGCTACTGAAGGGGTGAGCAAAGTTATCTTTGATACAGAAACTAAAAGAATAATTGGAGCAGCTATTTGTGGAAAGAATGCCGGAGAATTAATTAGTGAAGCAGCTCTAGCTCTTGAAATGGGAGCAGTAGCAGAAGACATCGCTCTTACTATTCACCCCCACCCCACGCTCTCCGAAGCCGTAAGAGTGTCGGCAGAGGAAGCGCTGCGAGCCGCTTTGAATCGGTAAGAAAAACAAGTATATATCAATAAAAATGCCATACCGTACGAAAAAGTCAGGGTCAATATAAGTCCTGATTTTTTCGTATTACCAAACCGAGAATATGGATATAAAGTTTAAGGAACCAATGAACAAATCCATTGAACCGGACTAAGTATTTTCGGGATGAAATTTATCGTGCGGGTGAAGCCGATATCCCGATATCGGCGAAGGCGCACGGGGGATTTCGGTCGAAAAGACGACGCTTCGGTTCAATAGTGCGCTTTTTTTCTTGGTTTCAGGTCGTTTTTGCCGCCCGGGGCAGACTGATCCCTGTAC
>SABI01000109.1 GCA_009929055.1 Spirochaetia bacterium
GAGCCCTATAGACCTTCCCCTCTTTTTGCACATGTAATTGTCCACTTGCTAAAGACCTATAGTAATCATTTCCTTCCCCTTTTATTATCTTCTCTTCACTCTCTAATTGGTAAGAGCCAATAATATCTATAGAGATGGCACTTACTGCATAGCGGGCAATATCGAGGGAGGAATCCCTTACTGAAGCACCAATATAAAGACGATACCCTTGGTCAGTTGAAATAATTTGAGGATGAGAAAGTCTCCCTTTTTTCAAAAAATCTTTTGAACAAGGGATATCATCACTACTAATGAGATGGCGTGGCTTACTCCAAATAGCTAAATCTGTTGAGCTAATAATTTCTATATGTGATTCTTTATGGTACTCTTTTGAACTTATTCGCCTTCTTTTATTAACAAAAGGTAATTGAAACCCCCTTTTTTCATAGACTATATAATAGACCCCATCTTCAATATAGATAGAGGGGTACCTTCCACGAAATTCAATAACTCTTAGATGACTCCAACTGATTCCACTTTCTGAGATAAAATGGTGGATACCCATCCAGGAGTGACAAAAAAGGTGCCATTTATCATCAACAGAATCTTCTGGAAAGAGAACATATGGATGAGATAATCGAGGCATATACCATCTATTTTGAACAACAGGTTCATCAGAAAAAGGGAACCATGAAACATGTGCAATATCTGTTAAAACCTTCATTGAAGTACCCATTATTAGTCCTTAATTTACCTTTTCTTATTATATTTTTTTGCAAAAATAGGGGAAAGATATTGTTCTAAATTAAATTTTATCATCACCTTTTTCATTATCAACGTATAGAGTAAAAAAGATCCCCCTATACTCACTATAAAAATAAGCCCTATATAAAGGGGAACGAGGGGACTCTCTGGATTAGAAAAATTAATCATAATTGCAAGGCTTATCAATAACAAAGCCATCATGAGAATAAGATTAACTAAAGTTGCCGCAAGGATAAACAAAAATGTATTTAACTTTTTATTCACTTTATTTTCCATCTCCTTCGATACTCTTTTGAGGGAACAACAAAGAAATCATTAAAAGAATGGCACAAATTACCACAGAAGCATCTGCGATGTTAAATGTTGGCCAGCGGTCAAACCCAAACAAGCCAAACACCTTCACACTCATAAAATCTACTACCCAGTCATCTCTAAATACTCTATCAATAATATTTCCAATGCCTCCCCCTAGAATCCCACACACGGCCCATCTTTGCAAGGAAGAAATCTCTTTACTCCTTAAGACATAGATTACAAGCAGTGCTAAGAGGATGAGGGGAAGAATAATAAAAAGAACATGCTTGACTTGAACAGGAAGATTCCTCCCTATGCTAAATCCAATTGCAGAGTTTCTTACATGAACTATCCAAATTATATCATTAAGGAATGAGTGATAAATCGTCCCGAGAGGAACCTTCAGCACAATCCACATCTTAGTAAGTTGATCGAGCGCTACAATGAAGAGAGTGAGGAGAAATGGTAATACTTTACGACTCATTTATAAAAACTCCTTATAGGGCTGTTGGGATATCAACAAAGATAGCCTCTAATTTACATTCATCTTTGAGAGCTTTTCCAAAGGCTTGGACACCAAACACTTCACTTTGGTAATGACCTCCACAAATCATCGTAATACCTTCTTCCTTACATATATTATACATCTCATGAGAAGCTTCCCCAGTAATATAGGCATCACACCCTATACTTATCGCTTGTAATACTTCTCTAGAAGCTCCCCCAGACACTATTGCTACTTTATGAATCTTCTCCTTTCCAAAAGGGAGGACATTGAGTCCCTTTTCGGGAGAAAAGCCTAACAAATTTGTAATTTCATCAATAGTGAGCCCTTTCTTTGAAACACCCTTATACCCAATATCTAACCCATGATAAGAGCCAAAAGGGGTAATATCTTCTAAAGAGAGGAGACGGGCCATCACCCCATTGTTTCCTAGGGCAGGATGGGCATCAAGGGGAAGATGAGCTGCAAAAAGAGAAATATCATGGGTAATTAGAAAAGCAACTCTTTTGTAATGCGAGTCGGTAATAGCAATACTTTTCCCCCAAAATAGACCATGGTGAACAAAAATTGCATCAGCGCCTTCTTCATGAGCCCTCTTAAAGGTTTCCAAAGAAGCATCAACCGCACAGACTACCTTTTTGATCTCTTTGACGGGAGAACCAACTTGTAACCCATTTAATGAGATATCACTTGAAGCAAACTCTTCTAAGTGAAGCCGATTGTGTATAAATGTTTCTAACTCTTTGGTATTCATAGTTCCTTGATTATAAAGAGTTGACATCAATTATTCCACCACCTATAGTGAGCTTCATGGCAACTTTACCATTCGATATAAAAGAGCTTACCAGTGAGGAAGCACAATTTATTATCCCATTATCTGAAATTGATATGAATGTCTCTATCGATGAAGTCCAGATTGTTGGACAACCTCGAGCTATGAGGGCATTAAAGATGGCCCTCGCAATCGATTCTGATGGATACAATATCTTTGTCAGCGGAGAACCAGGAACCGGAAAAAGAACCGCAATAGAACTCGCTACAAGAGAGTGGGAAAATGATATGAGTAATGTACGAGATATTGCTTTTATCCACAACTTCCACAACCCTGATGCCCCTATCCCCCTCATCTTTATGCCAGGTAAAGCCCGCTCCTTCTCTCTACAGATGAAATCTTTTGTCTCTTCTTTATATAATGAACTCATCCTCCTAATCAAAGAAGGGAATTTTGACCCTTCTACATTGTTAACGATTATTGAAACCCTTACCAAAGGAATAGATAGGGATGATGAAAAAATAGAACAATTTTTAACTCATATTAAAGAGGACTTTATAGAACACCAATATTTATTCAAAAATGAAAACTTTAGCACTAAAGACCTTCAGTCCTTCCTTCGTCGCTATACAGTAAACGTACTCGTTGACCATGGAGCAACCACAAAAAGACCCTTAATTTTTGAATACCACCCAACATTTAGCAACCTATTTGGTTCCCTTGATGGGTCAAAAGAGAGTGGCGGGGAACACTACCTCCCATTTTTATCACTTCACGCAGGTTCCCTCTTACAAGCAAATGGGGGCTATATTGTTATTAGTGCCCATGAGATGCTAAGTGTTGAAGGACTCTATGAAGCACTAAAGCGTTTTCTTAATACAAAAACAGTAGTTATTCAAAACTCATCAACTAATAATCAATCAGCGGGGGTACGCCCCCTTCCAATTGAGCTCAAAGTAAAAGTAATTATTGTTGGCTCTAGTGATGCATTTGAAAAATTTAGTGACCATGATGAAGAGTTTTTAAAACTCTTTAAAGTATCAGCTGAGTTTGATTACTCAATGAATTACAACAAAGATAATATTGACGGAACTGTCGCTTATCTATTAAGAGTTGCCCATACAGAAGGGATGCTTAACCTACACCAAGATGCTATTTGCGAAATCCTCCGCTACAGCACCTTGATTGCAGAAAATAGAGAAGAACTTACCACACAACTTGCCCTCTTAGCCGACTTACTTAGAGAAGCTCATTATTGGGCAAAAGAGGCAAAAGAGAGCTCTATTACCGCAGTAAGTGTCACTCGTGCTATAGAGGAGAGAGAGTACATAGGAAGTGTTAGTGAATCTCGCATTCAACAAGAAATAACGAGTGGAGAGATGATCATCACCCTTAAAGGGTATAAGACAGGGGTAGTGAATGGCCTCGCAATTCTCGACATCGGCAATGTGAGTTTTGGCACCCCCACAGTAATTAGTGCAACAGTTGCCCCTGGTTCTGAAGGGATAGTAAATATTGAACATGAAGCAGGGTTAAGTGGAGAAATCCACGACAAAGGACTTCTCATTCTCGAAGGCTATTTAAGAAAACGATATGCCAGAAACTTCCCCCTCTCAATCTACTCAGGAATTTGTTTTGAACAATCCTATGGGGAGATAGATGGAGACTCTGCGAGCAGTAGTGAACTCTATGCCCTCCTCTCTGCAATTGGAGAAATTCCAATTAAACAAAACATAGCCGTAACAGGAAGTGTAAACCAAATGGGAGAATTACAACCAGTTGGTGGAATTAATGAAAAAATCACTGGGTTTTATAGAGTATGTAAAGCAATGGGAAACGTTGCTCATCCTGGAGTAATAATTCCCTACATGAATAAGAAAAACCTTATTCTCCCCTCTCAAATCATTAAAGCAATACAAGACAAAGAATTTCATATCTACCCAGTACACACCATCGATGAAGGGATGAGCGTGTTATCAGAACGCCCTTCAGGGGTAAGAAATCAAAAAGGGGTATTCCCTGTAGACACCCTTAACAGGGCCATAGAAGAAAGATTAAAACTTCTTTACGATATCAGTAGACCACAAAATTAATATCTACCTTCTTATTGCCGTTATCCAATTATACATTGCTATAGAAAAGGCTGAAGAGACATTAAGAGATCCTTTTGTTCCAAATAAGGGAATAGAGACAACTCCAAGAGAATTGTGAGCTAATTCAAGAAGTTCAGGAGAAACCCCCAGCTCTTCAGAGCCAACTATCATCACCCCAGAAGAGGGAAAAGTGAAAGAAGACATCTCTTTGCCACCAAGTTCAAGGGCAAATATAGGCCTATCCTTAATTAATTCAATAATCTCACCTGGAGTTCCTTTTGTGTAAGGAACACTTTTCGTACACCCTGCTGCACTTCTAAGAGTACGAGGATGATCCACATCGGCGCAAGGAGTCGTTAAGTAGAGATGGCTAAGGGCAAAACTATCAGAAGTGCGAAATATTGAGCCAATATTAAATGGACTTCTCATCCTATCTAACACGACAGAGATGGGGAACACACTTCTTTTACTTATATCTAACTCATTCTCCTCATCTACAAAATCCCAGTCTCCAAGAGGTATATTAAAATCCTTCATCAGTAAAAATAGAAGATCCCCTAATATAAACTCATCGATAGAATCTTTATTAACACAATCTAAAAGAGCCTTTGCTTTCTCTTTTGTAGCATCCATCACACGCTCTTCACTACTTTCTATAACAATCTTACATAGGTCTATGAGATAAGAGACATCACTACTTTTTTTGTGAGAAAAAGATTCTAATAAACGAATAACTTTTCTCATCCTTGTGTCTTGGGGGAGTGTGAGAAGCTTCTTAATGGTAATCAATCTTCCTTTACCTCACTACTTTTTAAAGGGAACACACACACAACACATTCACCCTTAATAGAATCTCTTTCACTAAACAGAGTAAACACCTCTAGTGCGCTCCCTTTTACATACTCTTCAAACGTTTTAGTCATCTCACGTCCTACCATCACAACTCGAGTTGGTTCTATCTCTACAATTGCCCCTAGGAGTTTAAGGAGACGAAACGGAGACTCATACAAAAAGAAGGCTTCATCTCTATTAATGAGTTCTTGTAATCTTTTTTTCCTTTTACCAGGCTTTACACTTACAAACCCCTCAAAAGTAAAACTCTTACCCATGAGTCCAGCAACCGATACTGCTGTCGCTACAGCAGAGACACCGGGAATAGGGACAACAGTAAAACCAGCAGACCGAACTACTTCAACTAATTGGGCTCCAGGGTCACTTATTCCAGGAGTTCCCGCATCAGAGACAAAAGCAATGTTATGCCCTTCTTCAAGAAGCTTTACAATTCCCATCGCTGAAGACTTTTCATTGTGTGCATGCGTTGCAATAAGACGTTTATTAATACCATAATGTTGAAGTAATCTCATTGTTACCCTTGTATCTTCACATGCGATAACATCTACTTCTTTCAGCGTAGAAATCGCTCGATAGGTAACATCTTCTAAATTCCCAATAGGGGTTGCTATAATATACAAAGTACTCATAAAGTGATTGTACTATAGCCTTAAGAGATTGAGCAATCAGTACATTTGGAGAAACGAATCAATTTAACATATACTGTTGGCTTCATTCTTCCATAACCTAGTTTTCCACCCTTACCAAGATTCATAGAGTTTACAGTTACTCTTAAGTTTAGTGGTATTTTTTACCAAATTAGCTAATATTACAGAGAATTACAATTATTAAATTTTTTCTAAATACTTATACTTTATTAAGTTATATACTTATTTCATTACTTGGCACACTCTATGCATAGTGATTGATAGTATTATCTTATATACGAAGTAGGAGAACATTATGAAAATGATAAAAAGAATGAAGAACATTATCACCTCTCAAGTAAGTGCAAAGCTCGATAAATTCGAAGATCCTGAAAAAATGATTCGCTATATGATGAGAGAAATTGAAGAGACCATTATTGAAGCAAAGAGTGCAACAACAGGGAAAATGGCAACTTTGAGTATTACCACAGACGAAATCACAGAAACGGAACATGAAGTAGCTAGATGGCATCAAAGGGCAGTCCTTGCTGTTGAGAAAGGAAAAGATGACTTAGCTCGTCAAGCAATTGCAGAAAAGCAAAGAATAGAGAAACACCTCACTCACCTGAACGAAGAGAAAAAGGGAATGGAGAATATTATCTCATCGATGCACGCCCACGTCACCTCATTAGAGACAAAGCGGGATGAGATTAGAGACAAAGAGAGAATGCTTATCCAGAGAGCCTATCATGCAAAAGAGAAGAAAAAAGTCCTTCAAACCTTAAAAGGACTCGACTCAAGTGCCACAATTCGTCGCTTCAACGAATTTGAAGAAAAGATAGAACATCTTGAAGCTCAAGCTTCGGTTGCCAGCTTCAACTCTAAAGAAGAAGAAAAAGAGGCTACCTTTGCTGCATTAGAAAAAGATGAATTAATAGAGAATGAACTTGCCCTTCTTAAAGGAAAAGCAACAACATAAAAACTATTTAAGTAATTCTATAAGATGAAGAGTCCAAAGATCATTTGGGCTCTCTTTTTATAACTCAACAACATCCTTATATTTTCTATACAACCCACGAAACTGATCGTAACTTAATCCTAACAACTCAGCAGCAACCTTCTGGTTTCCTTTGGCCTCTTTTAGAGATTGCCCTACATATTGAATATCTAGCTTCCTCTTTGCTTCACTATAATTATCTAAAGAAGAACTCACAGGAACACTCTCTTCCTTTTTATTAAAAGGATTGTGAAAGGGATCTATAGTAATTTCATCAATATATCCCCTTTTAGACCTATAAACAGCCCTTTCAATTACATTCTTCAACTCCCTTACATTCCCTGGCCACGAATAAGAAGTGAGTTGCCTCTCAACAGAAAGGGTAAAACGAACACTTTCATCAATATTACACTCTAAGGCCATCTTTGAAGCAAAATAATGGGCTAGAAGGAGAATATCTTCCCCCCTCTCCCGTAAAGGAGGGAGAAAAAGTACTTCAAAACTAAGTCTATCTAATAAATCTTCTTTAAATTTTCCTGTTTCACATAATTGAGGAAGATCAGCATTCGTTGCCCCAATAATTCTCACATCAACTTCATGGGAAACAGAAGAGCCAACCCTTTCAAAAGAGCCATACTCAACAACTCGAAGAATTTTTTCCTGCACCTGGATTGGAATAAGACCTATTTCATCTAAAAATAGAGTCCCTTTATCAGCTTCTTCAAATCTTCCTTTTCGCCCCTTACTTGCCCCTGTAAAAGCTCCAGCTTCATGCCCGAAAAGTTCTGTTTCAATTAAAGAGGGGCTAAGTGCTGCACAGTTTACTGTAACAAGAGATGATTGCCATCGAGTAGAGAGATAATGAAGACGTGTAGCTGCAATCTCTTTACCACTGCCTCTCTCTCCTACTATTAAGACACTTCGGTTTACCGTAGCAACTTTACTGAGTTGCTCTTGAAAAGTAATAAAGGATTCACTTTCTCCTAGAGGAGCTTGGTTAACTTGATAAGTTTTTTCACTCATAGGTTATTTATACCACTATATGGTATATTTTACCATAGCAGATACAAGCAATCCCCATATACCCCTTAAAAACCTTTACACAAGTAGATAATCACTCTTGGCACGCTAATTGCATTAACAACCTATGTAAAACAAATCATAACGTGCCAATTGGCAAAGGAGAATAGTATGGGAGTGTTTTCAAGATTCTTAGATATAGTAAATGCAAATATCAATTCATTACTTGATAAAGCAGAAGATCCTGAGAAAATGATTAAACTGATGATGAGTGAAATGGAAGATACACTAATCGAACTAAAAAGCTCATGTGC
>SABI01000508.1 GCA_009929055.1 Spirochaetia bacterium
GGTTTGTCCTTGACTGTCTCCTTTCCAACTGGGATGTTATAGGTATAAATGAAGATAATGTTCTAGTTACACCTGATAAGAAGGTTATTAGAATAGATAATGATGGTTCCCTCGATTTTAGGGCTAAAGGGAGGAAGAAGAACCCTTATGAATTTTTAGAATCTAAAACTGTTGATGAAATTAGTAGTCTTCGTGACCCTGTAAGAAACCCATCTACAGCTAAAGTCTATAAAGGGATAACAGATGCTGAAATAAGAAAGCAAGTAGAAGACATTATTAAAAATAGAGGAGTAATTCTGAGTGTAGTTGACTCTTATAAGGGTCTGCTTTCAGAAGCTACTGCAATTAGGACAGCTCTCGTTCATAGAATGAAAGATCTAGAAGAGAGATTTTTAAAAGATAAACCAGAAATATTAGCATCAAAGACTAGAACTCCTAGAGAAGGAATGCCTTCTCTAGTAACTGAAGATTATTTTGATAATGGTTGGGACGAGCTTGTCTTTGAAGGTAATGAAGGAATAAAAGAACAAATTAAGAAGAGAATTCTTGAGGTAGAGAAAGATTATAAAGATGTTTATGAAAGAGAAGCTAAGAATAGAGGCATTAGTGTAGAGGAGTTTAAGAGAAGTTTACAAGATCTTGTAGAGAAGTTTACTGAGAAGTCAAAGCCATTTATCGCTTTACATGGAGAAGATGTGTTACCATTAGTCTTCTCTAAAGATGGCAGATTTAAGTCTCAATTTGAAGTAGGTACTTCTTGTGGGGCTTTAGATTCAAGATCAAGATCTTATAATGAGTCTATTTACTTTGACTTTCCTGATAATGCTCTCAAGGATAAGGAGCTAAGGCCTATATATGGTTACTCTACTCCAGACGAAAATGGTATAAACTATTATAATTCTAGTGGTGCTCCAGATCCAACTATTAGTCAATACGGTGATGTTTATTGTGAGATAAAAAGAGAAAAGGCTCTTAAAAGTGCAACTATTACTTTTGGAGATTCATTAAATCGTTCTAATTACTTTACAGCAACTCCATTTGCTAAACCTCACTTTACTTCATTAAGGGTTGATAGTTTAACTGAGTGTCTAAATAAGCTTTCAGGGTTTGATTCAGGTATCCATAAGAGTCTAATAGGAGCAGATGGACATAACTATGAAGAGCTTCAGTATCATAATCAATTAACTTTAGATGATGTTAAGACAATTAACGTAACTAAAAGCACAATGAAAAATGGACTTAAAGGTATGAATAAAGCAGTGAATAAGTTATTGGAGTTTGCTTCTAGTACAGGTAGATTTATTCCTCTTAAAATATTTTAGTAATGGAAGAGAACTTAATTCAAATTGATGACCTTATTGCTATAGCTAGCTGTAGTGAAAATATTGTCTTGTTTATTCAAGAAAAAGATATTGAAACTCCTGGTATAATGGCTATACAAGCTAACTTTCGACATAGAGAGTTTCATGTAGACAATATTAATAACTTTCTTCGATTTACTAGATTTGAAGAGATTACTAATCCTAGTATTCGTAAGGGTTATGTTATAAAGC
>SABI01000509.1 GCA_009929055.1 Spirochaetia bacterium
ATATAAATCCCTATAATGAGAATCAGGGAAGGGATAAATCCAATGGTGCCAGTTGCAGAGAGAAATATGACAACGAGGGCCATAATGCTTAAAGAGATATATTTCATCTTTCCTTTGAATATGATGAAATTATCGCTTTGGCTCATTTCCTCTTTTTTAGCAACATTCTTAATTCCTTCAATAATTAATTTTATAATTATTGCGACCCCTGTCCCTACCATAAGTCCTATTCCTAGATTACTCCTAAAGAGATCTGCAGTTGCTAAATCACGAAATAATCCCACTTTTATCCCTATAGGGGTGAGTAAGAGATAGGAAAAGAGGGCACCTCCTAGCCAAAAAAGGGCTAAGGCAGGACCTATCATTGCCCCTATTCCTGCTGCCATAGGGCTAAGCCAAATGGCAAGAGGGGCAATAAAAGAACTCCCTCCAAAGATGAGAAGAGCTGCAGGGATAATCATGAATTGGTCTCTTAACACAGTAAAAACGACACTAAAAATGAGGGCAATAAATAGATATTGAGCCCCCTTTTGTTTTTGTGTAGCACTTATAAGAGTTTGGTAAGCAGCTTGTCCCATAGGATAAGGCAGTTGTTCTTTTTCTACATATTTTTTTCGAGCTATGATTGAAAAGAGGGTGCCTAGAAGGGCTCCACTAATAGTAATAATTAAGAGTGAAGTGATAGAGATAGAGGCGTTAGGGTCTCGTATCCACAGTCCTGGCATAGTAAAGGCAAGCCCCCCTGCAACCATAGCACCTGAGCTCATAATAGTGTGTGTAATATTAATTTCATTGAGGTTAGAATTCTTAAAACGACTTAGAATTGCTAAAGAGACAATAGTAACAAATACAGTAGGCCAAGGAAGAGCCCCCATTCTTAGAGCAACATACATTGAACTACTTGTAATAACGAGTAAGCCACCGATGCCTATAATTACAGACCTAAGGGTAAGTTGGGGTAATGATTTCATTTTCGTCTCTCCCGATTTCCTAAACTTGAAATTAAAGTGATTATATCAGGTTGACACATTTAATTAAAGTGTTCGAAATAATCCTAAAAATCGTGTTTCTTTATTTGAAATAATTTTTGAGATGACATAACTAAAATTTTATACAATTTCTTGTAGATAAATCTTATTTTATAAAGTAATATTCCAAAATTTAGTTCTTCTTTTCCTGTCATTATTGAAAATGGATTAATTAAATTTGAAATAACAAAAGCTTCTTCAATGGTGCCGTTAAATTGAGTTCCAATGGCACCTGCTCCAGTATAAGCACAAACAAAAGAGTGATAACTAACTCCATCGATTGTGACAGCAGCTGATTCTGCATGAGTAGAAGTTGGAGTAAAAGTACCATAGCTGGCAGTTATTGGACAAGCGATGCTGGCGGGAGGGCCACCATTTTTGCTGCCAAAATCAAAACCACCAGAATCTGGAATTCCATCATGAGAAGCAGCGGTTCCAGCAACAGCTGGCACTAAAATACGAAAAGAACCAGCGGTAAGCGCACTGATTGTAGTCAGACGAACACTTAAAGATGCAGATTGACT
>SABI01000510.1 GCA_009929055.1 Spirochaetia bacterium
CCACTATATATAGCGTAACAAATAACACAATTTAACGATAAGGCTCCATATATAGCGTTTTACCTGCTAAGACGCGGACGGTTAGTCGTTTTGAAGAATAAGACTAGGAAGGAATATACGGGAATAAGGTCTGGGGGCTCGAAAGCTGCATAAATATGCAGGAATCGAGGGGTTTTGGGATATGGGCAGGAATAGTTGATCTAGTACAGAAGTTGGATTGGAAGAGGTTAGCCACACTTAGATTTCGGTGCAGAGCTGATAAAGGTGGTGGGGAACTTATGAACATAGGGTGGGAGTGGGGAGTGTAATACAACTCGATGAAATTCATCGTTGTGAGAGGGTCTGGAAATGATTGATTTAACAGGAAATTGGACAAATGTTAATAAAGCCGATTGCGATGATGTCGTAATACTACACATAGAGAATTATATCTTTGTTCACGGAGCTGACAAAGATTCTACGTGGTATCGCAATTTTGGTTATGCCAAAATGGAAAAATCAAAAGAAGCCCTTGATAACAATGATGTGTTTACTATCACTTGGACTGATACTTCTGATTCTCATGGAAGCGAAAAGGGAATAGTTCATGAATGTAAGATTAAGATAATAGATGAAAACACCCTTAAGAAAATTGAGGATAAGGTAATAACCTCTATATATAAATCAAATAAACATCAGACCTCATTTGGTAACTGGGTTAGAAAGCCGGGGAGTATTGTTTAGATGCCTCTCTGCCTGATGTATATTACAAATAATCCTCAAATCGCTCTGATAGCCGAGCAAAATGGTGTCGATAGGATTTGGATTGATCTTGAGACTATTGGGAAAGGAGAACGCCAGAAAGGTCTCAACTCTGTAAAGTCAAACCACTCAATATCAGATATCGCAACTATAAAACCATTACTTAGTAGTTCTGAGATGTTGGTTCGAGTTAATCCTTGGAATGAAAATTCGGAGAACGAGATAAACTCAGTCATTGCAGCAGGGGCTGATATAATAATGCTTCCAATGTGGAAGACTGCATCCGAAGTTGAGAGTTTTCTTTCCGTTGTGAATAATAGGGCTAAAACTACTCTACTTCTTGAGACAAAAGAAGCCGTAGAATGTGTAGAAGAGGTTCTGAGGCTTGATTTCGATGAAATACATATTGGGCTTAATGATTTACATTTGGCGTATGGTATGACCTTTATGTTTGAGCTTTTAGCTAACGGGACAGTAGAAACACTCTGCAATAAGTTTAAAGCTAAAAGAATTCCTTATGGTTTTGGAGGAATAGCTAAGATAGGGGATGGTCTATTACCTGCTGAAAAAATAATTCTTGAGCATTATCGTCTCGGATCGACTAGGGCAATTTTATCACGGACGTTCTGCGATACTGCACTTATCCAGGATATAGAAGAGATTACAAGTGTTTTTGAGTCGAATATGAGGAAGCTCAGGGAGTTTGAAGAATTTGCGTTAATGCAGGACGAAGAAACCCTTTTTAGAAACAAAGCTAAAGTTTTGCTTGGAGTAAAAACAGTGGTTGAGAAGATGAGGAAAGCCTAGAAC
>SABI01000511.1 GCA_009929055.1 Spirochaetia bacterium
GCTGTTGAGAGTGTTTCAGGAACGGCAGATGGGGGTCATTCTTATTACCCACAGTATGGAAGAAGCAGCTCGCTATGCTCAACGTATTGTGGTTATGGGTGGTGGCCAGATTTGTTTAGAAGGAAGTACGCGTGAGATATTTTTAAGGGATAGAGCAGAGCTGCTTAAGGCTATGGTTGATGTTCCTGAAAGTATAAAATTAGCGGAAGAGCTTAAAAGTGCAGGCCTTCCTTTAGAGGGTGTACACCTAACCAAGGAAGAACTTGTGCAAGCTATAACTAAAGCAAAGGGGTGGGCATAATGTTATCAGATGTAACTTTAGGTCAATATTTCCCCGGCCATTCCTTTGTGCATAAATTGGACCCTAGAACAAAAATTCTAGCTACTTTTATTTTTATGGTAGCAGTATTTTTAGCTGATAATGCTTTATCCTATGGAATTTTAATTGGCTTTGTTATAGGTGTAGGACTCTTGGCACAGCTGTCTTTTAAACAACTTCTTAAGTCCATTAAACCTCTGTGGGTCATTATCGTACTTACTTTGATTATTCATATTTTTAGTGGTGCAGGAGAAATACTGTGGAGCTGGAAGATTCTCTCTATTACAAGAGAGGGCATTGTTATGGGCGTAAAAATGTCTTTGCGTTTAATCCTCTTGCTTTTAGTTTCTTCCTTATTGACGCTGACCACCTCTCCCTTAGTTTTAACTGATGGCATTGAAGACTTATTGAAGCCTTTTAAGAAAATTGGTGTGCCAGCCCATGAGCTAGCCATGATGATGACTATTGCCTTGCGTTTTATTCCTACCTTATTGGAAGAAACGGACAAAATAATGAAAGCCCAAACCTCTAGAGGTGCGGATTTTAGCAGCGGTAATATTGTGCAAAGAGCAAAAAATATGTTGCCTATTTTAATTCCTCTGTTTATTAGTTCCTTTCGCAGGGCAGATGAATTAGCACTGGCTATGGAAGCACGCTGTTACCGTGGCGGTGAGGGGCGGACCAGAATGCATGAATTGCAGTGGAGTGGACGAGATTTTATAACTGCTGGGGTATTAACTGTACTAGTAGCGGTGCTAGCTTTTTTAAAGTGGGGTAGTGCCTATGTTTCACTATAAATTAATTGTGGCCTATGATGGTACTAACTATCAAGGCTTTCAACGCCAGAAGAATGGCATAGGTGTACAACAGGTCATAGAGAAAGCTTTAACAAAACTATTTAAAGAGCCAGTAGAATTAGTGGCAGCAGGCCGCACGGATGCAGGAGTGCATGCCAGGGGACAGGTTGTTAGTTTTACTACACAAAAAAATATACCTGCGGAGAAATTACCACAGGCCTTAGGACATTTATTACCCAAAGATGTTGTTATTTTAGAGGGGACAAGTGTTGATGCTAATTTTCACGCTCGCTATGGAGCGGTGGCAAAGACCTATGAGTATAAAATCTATCTTGCTGACCAGTTGGATCCCTGTCAACGTAACTACACCTGGCAGCTACAGGAGCAGCTTGATGTGCCTGCCATGGAGGAAGCTACGCAGTATATTC
>SABI01000512.1 GCA_009929055.1 Spirochaetia bacterium
ATATCAAGAAAAGGCAATATTCTTCATTGCCTACCACCCTTTCAACTGGTAGAATACAAAAGGCTTAATAATTCAACCTCGAGGGGATAATCAATGCACTCCAAGCTTACATATACTGACGAACATACAATAATAGCAATACTAGAACAAGAACTCATTCCTGCAGCTGGGTGTACAGAACCCATCGCAATAGCTTACGCCTCAGCAGTTGCTAAAAAACACCTTAGTACTTTCCCTATTTCTGCTCATACTTTATGTTCAAAGAACATCATTAAAAATGTTCAATCTGTTGTTGTTCCATCTAGCGGTGGGAGAAAAGGTGTTGCTGTTTCAACTATCCTTGGCCTTATAGTAGGTAAGAGTGAAGCAGGACTTGAAATACTTAACCATGTAACTGAAGAGCATAGAATAGAGTTAGAGCGATTACTGAACTCTGATTTTTGTACAACAGGGCAAAGTGATAGTAAGGAATCTCTTCATATTCAAGTGAGCCTAGTAGGGGAAGGTGGTGAATATGTTGAAGTAGAAATTGCCCAAACTCATACAAATATTATAAGAATTGAACACAATGGAATACACCTTCCTCTCCAAAAAATAGAAGTCTCTCATTCAGAAGAAATTCCTCTTTCTTCTTACTCTATTCTTGATATGAATCGTGTTATCACATTTACTAAAACAGTAGAGATAGAAAAAGTAAAACCAATTATTCAAAGGCAAATTGATCATAACTTAGCGATTGCAGAGGCTGGGTTCACCCACTCTTATGGGATTGGAATTGCTAAGTCTCTTCAAGATATGGCCCATGATGATCCTTATCAATTAGGAAAAGCCTATGCAGGGAGTGCAAGTGAAGCCCGAATGAATGGGTGTGAATTATCTGTTATTACTAATAGTGGTAGTGGAAACCAAGGAATTACCGCATCCCTTCCAATAATTATATTTGCTAAAGAAACTCACAAAACAGAAGAAGAGCTCATCAGAGCACTTGTGTTAAGCAATCTCATTGCTATTAGAATAAAAGCAGGAATTGGAAGATTATCAGCGTTTTGTGGAGCAGTAAGTGCAGCATGTGGTACTGCTGTTGCCTACACCTATTTAAGTGGTGGAACACATCAACAGATTATCGATACTTTGAAAAACATCATAGGAAATGTGAGTGGAATTATTTGTGATGGGGCCAAAACAGGATGCGCTTTAAAGATTGTCTCCTCAGTTGATGCAGCAATTGTTGCCCATAAACTCGCAATGAAATCAATCGTCCTTGAAGATAATAGTGGAATCTTAAAGTCAGGAATTGAAGAGACCCTTAGTGCCCTAGAGAGACTAGGGCGAGAAGGGATGGCTGAAACAGATAATATAATTCTAAGTATTATGCAATCCTGAGCTGTAGAACCTTATTTGATTTCATTACTCACAAAAGCAAAAGTAGTGACATCAAAAAGGCCCATATCGGTTAGCTTCAGCTCTGGGATTACTGGCAGAGCCATGAAGGAAAGAGTCATGAATGGATCAATGTGGTGATGAATATGAAGTTGACTGTAG
>SABI01000110.1 GCA_009929055.1 Spirochaetia bacterium
TCATTTTTGCCATTTTTATATCTCTCCTTTTCTCTCTTTTCTTGCATCTTCAGTTATAAAGAGGGTTTCAATTGAAAAGAGTGATATTCTCTCTATAAATTCTTCAAATCCTTTCTCTGTGAAACAGGTGAAATTTCTCTCTCCATCACTAAAATCTTCTTCTCGATTCTTGAAGGAACAATAAAGAACTCCCCCCTTATGTAGAGCTCTGTGTAATTTGATAAACACACTCTCTAAAAGCTCTTTCTCTACATGCAATAAGGAGGCACATGCCCAAATTGCATCAAATTGATCTGTATATTCTATTTCTTCAAAACCCAATTGATCAACTTTACACCCACTATAGAGAGATGCTCTTTGCACCATTTCAACGGAATTATCAAATCCATAAGAGTTATAGTGTAGGTTCTTGAAGTAAAGGAGGTCTCTACCACTACCACAGCCAGCATCTAGTATTGACCCTCCTATAGGAACATAGTGAAGAAAAACCTCATAGAGGTGAGTGAGGTCAACATCTATAGAACTCTCTATATATTCTGGTGCATGCTCATTGTAATAGTTGTTATTGCCCATTATTTTCCTCTAATTGCTCATAGTATTGCACAAGATGGCTCTCCATCATAGAGATCACTCTATCAATATCTTCAGGTGTTAACTTCTTAAATAGGTTTGGGTGCAATGCTAATAACGCGACATCTTTTCCATAATAGAGGAATCTCTTACGTTCAAACTTTTCAAAGGGGTTTGTGAGCATGCTTTTTCTCATAAGTGAGGTATCTGAAATATATTCTTTTGTATAGACAACGCTTTTACGGTCAACTATAAGGTTTTTTTCGATTCTATTTTTATAAAAGTCGATATAGAGAGTGAGTACTTCTTCCATTCGAGCCTCTCCATTTTGGTTAAGAAGGGTAAAGAAGCTTTTTAAAAAGACCATCTTGAAGGAATAGGTATAGTTCTTCTCTTCTAAGAAGGCAAAGAAATCTTCTTTGATTGTCTCTTCATTATGTTCTTTCAATCCCCTTTCGAGACGAATTGCTTCAGTTGTTTCAACTGAAAAATAGTAAAGTGATTTGTTTCCAAACGGTATTATGAGATCTGCCTTGCATATTCCTTTTTTTACCCAAGTGAGAAGGGTTCCTGTATTGATGAACAATGTCCTAGCACACTGTTCTAGTGATAAATAATCAGGATACTTCTCTTCAAAGGTCATTATATCAACTTCAGTGATGCTTTGAATTTTCTCTTCAACTCCAAAGACTATTAAAGATTCTCCTACCTTATAACGGTGGGTAATATCTCCAAAAGGAATATAACAATTGTTTTGAAATATAGAGTGAGAGCTCCAAGGGGTAGCAAGTGAGCCATAGGTGTCAACTACATCGATCACAAAAGTCTCACTCTTAGTCTCAGTTCTTCGTAATCCCCTTCCTAATTGCTGCAAGTAGAGAACCTTTGACATGGTAGGACGAGCCATGACTAAAATAGAAACTTCCTTTTCATCCCATCCTTCATTAAGCATATTACAGCTACAAATGAATGAATATGTGCCATTATGAAAATCTTCTATGACTTTTTGTGAATCTTTATTTTTTGAACTTACTGATGCTGCTTTTAGACCCCAATTGTTGAGAGTGTGAGCCATCTCATCTGCATGGTTAATATTTACACAAAAGATAACACCTTTCATCGATTTGTCTCTAAAATAAGTAGAGAGGAGACTTGCTATTATATTATCTCGAGAGGGGACTCGAATTGTTCGTTCTAAATCTGCGTTATGGTACTCTTTCCCATTAAATCGTACTTCACTTAAATCTACGTTCGTTTCAATTCTAAACACCCTTATATTGCTAATTATCTTTTTCTCGATTGCTTGAGTAATTGATAGAGGTGTTTTATAGGAGCCAAAAAGGGTCTCAAGTCTTTTTAAGTCGGGCCTGTCTGGGGTAGCGGTAAGGCCTATGAGTACTTTTGGTGTAAGATACGAAAGGGCTTGATAAGTCATGGGAGCTACAGCATGGTGGGCTTCATCAATACAAATATAATCGTAGTAATCACTCTCCTTTTCTCTATAAGCCTGGTAGAGCATATGGTAGGTTCCTGTATCAACTTCAAGTGCATAGGTTTTAAATTCTTTTTTCCACTTATTGGCAATGTTTATAGTGGGCCCTACTACAAGAACCTTGGCTCCCTTTTGTTCTCCTTTATACCTATATATATCTTCAATTACTATCTGTGATTTCCCACTTGCAGTAGGGAGTACCACTAGTGCACTTACATTCTCTTTTTTTTCTTCTCGTATGTGCTTTAAGTGAGTAATGTACTCCTTTTGGTGATCCCATAAGGTGAAGTTACGTCTTAATTCAATCCCTGGTTCTTTAAACTGTGAAGATTCTTTAAAAAATGAATAAATTTCATCAATGACTCTATCAGGGAACCGAAGATCCATAGAAGAAAGGCGGTAGAGGGTGATGTTGTTTTTAGCACAGAGATTTTGTTTTTCAAGTTGATGAAGATATGCCTTTTCTCCAATAATTTGTGGGTGATGATAAGTAACTCCATTCTCTTCAACTGCAACAATAGATCCATCTTTATACATAACAGCGTAATCTAGAAAAAGTGAACGACCATTAGGACTTATTATTGGATACTCCTTTTGGAGGCAGCTCATCCCTTTTTTACCATAGGCTTCAAAGAATTGAGTTTCAAAGAAGTGTTCAATTGGGGTGTTGTCAGGGTGACTTCTATTTCGATGGTATGTGCTAATCCCTTCATAAGAGATTTCATCATATTTAGAGGTAATGAAATGGGATATATAAGAACTCTCTGTTGTACTTAAGAACCTATACACAGGTTTACCAAGAGAGACAATTCTATTTTGGAATTCAGTATATAAGTCATAATCGAACAATTGGGGACTTTTATTACAAATACCATTGTCAATAATGATAAAATAGTCTTCTCCATAGTAGCAAACTGAGGAGATTCCTTCTACGTAGGTGATAGTATCAAAGATTTTACTAGTTAGTATCATTGTTGTTAAGTATACCATCCTATTTAGTGATAGTGGGATGATATTTTGTACAATCCAAAAATTATTGAAAGAAATATATATATTTGCTTGTGGTTTAATATGGCTTTGAATAATAGTAGAATCGTTTCAGAAAAACCACTATGGTATATGATTCTTCAGGAATTTTACCCTGTTTGTTAAAAGTTTTTCACAAGGATGGCTCTTGTATTTCAACTCTCACTAAATTATAAAAATCACTCTTCTTCCTATGTAACATAAAAGAGTTTAATTTCAAAGAAATAGCTATTAAGGGAATATTGTTCCTAAATAGGGTTGACAATAGGGCCTTACAAAGGGTATAAAATTCAAAGCGCCGCCTTAGCTCAGTTGGTAGAGCAAAGGACTGAAAATCCTTGTGTCCTCGGTTCAATTCCGAGAGGCGGCAACTTTAAGCACTTATCTATTTAATGGTAGGTGCCTTTTTTATGAATTCCAAATTAATCTGAGCCGATTGTTATATATCCCGATTATTCGTAATGAGATTTATTATCACATTAACAATTATATCTTTTTCTTCACTTTTACTTTCTGCTACTAAAAGAGTTAATGCAACTAAAGTTTCATCTGCAATTCTTTTTGTTCCGGTTTTGTAATATAATACCCCATTGTTTTCCATGAACCATAGAAACAATGTTGCTCCAATTCGCTTATTGCCGTCAACAAATGAATGGTTTTTTACAATAAGATAGAGAAACATAGCAGCTTTTTCTTCAACAGTTTCATAGAGCTCCTTGCTATCAAATGTTTGATAAATTTGTCCAATAGAACTGTGAAAAGATTCATCTTTTTCCAAGGCAAATAAAACACTTCCCCCAAATTTTTCTTTTAATTGTTCAATGGCTTGTATTGCTAGTTCGTAAGTTGCATGGAATATACCAACTTTAGTACTACCTCGACCAGAAAGTCGTTGATTGTCATAGTCATCAAGGGTATCAAGAGCATATGTATAATCTGATACTACTTCTAATAGTCCCCGACTCTCGGTTGATTCTAGTGACGGTCGTGTTTCCAAGGTTCTTTTCATTATCTTTAAAACTTGTTTCAAATCTTCATATTGTTTTAGTTTGAGTGTATCTCTTATTGCATAGCCTTTGATTAGATAATCTTTAAGAATTTTATTAGCCCATATTCGAAATTGTGTACCACGAATTGATTTCACCCTATATCCAACAGAAATTATGACGTCGAGACTATATACTTTTGTTGGTCTGTATTTTGAAATAGTATTATGCAAAATTTGCATATTACTTTTATCTTCAAGTTCGCCTTCTTTAAAAATATTGCCAATATGGCGAGCAATAACAGATTGATCCTTCTCAAACAGGTCTGACATTTGCGATTGTGATAACCAAACAGTCTCCCCATGCATATCCACTTTGATTTCAGTTTGCCCATCATTGGTTTGATAAAGTACTATTTGATTCTGTATTGTTTCATTCATGGTTATGCCTTAGTATCCTTAAATTTAAAAATCTGAACACATTGTGGCGTTCTTATAAGAAAATATATTTAAATATTCTCTCTTATTATATTTACATACCCTAATGTCTAAAGTCCATCAGATTTTGTCAATTAAGAACAGAAGAAGCAAAACTAAATTAATATCTAAGAAATTGAATAGAAAAAGGGGATGGCTGTTTTGCTATAAACCAATGCCCGAGAAGTCAGTGAATTCTTTTATATCATAATTTTGATGTAATGAATCATTGGGTACACCGTACCCAAAACAATGGGCTTAAGATATTAAGGAATACATTTGATTCGAGAAACTCTAACCACAATTGGGGGTGGTTTTTGATAATAACTATCCATCTAGAATTAATTAATTCCGAGAGGCGGCAACTTTAAGCACTTATCTATTTAATGGTAGGTGCCTTTTTTTGCTCTTCTGAAAAATGGTCAACGTAGTAAAATATTAATCAGTATGTTATAAAAGTAGACAGATATGACGAATAGGGTGTATAATTTTATTGTTAATCGCTATATATGACGAAAAGAGGATTGTATGGAAGACTTTAATCTCATAACTGATACTGCATTACTTACTCTCTTAGGAAAACGAATAACTACAACAAGAATTGAGAGGAACCTCACTCAATCAAATCTTGCTAAACAAGCTGGAATTAGTAAAAGAACCCTAGAGAGGATGGAAAATGGGGAGAGTGTGCAATTGACCACTTTTATTCGAATCCTTCGAGTCCTTGAGCTCTTACATGGAATTAATATTCTCCTTCCGCCACAATCCGTACAACCCTTGGAGATGATTAAAAGAGAAGGGAAAAAGAGATTGAGGGTTGTTCATCCAAGAAAAGAGAAGGATCTTACCGCTAAAACATGGAAATGGGGAGATGAAGAATGATACAAGTAGCAGAAGTTCGTCTTTGGGGAAGTCTTGTCGGAGCTGTTGCTCTTACTGAGGAGAGAGATGCTGCTAGTTTTGAATATACCAAAGAATTTTTGCAAAGTGGCATTGAGTTATCACCAATTATGATGCCCTTAGATTCTAAGATTTATCGATTCCCTGAACTTATTGGGGACTCTTTTCATGGACTGCCTGGATTACTTGCAGATTCCCTACCTGATAGATTTGGCAATATCCTTATACAAGCGTGGCTACATCGCCAAGGAAGAACTCTTGCCTCCTTCTCTCCCATAGAGAGACTTTGCTATACAGGGACAAGAGGGATGGGAGCTTTAGAATTCTTTCCTATTATTGGTGAGATAGAAAACATTTCTCAAACACTAGAACTTGATGAACTCGTTACCCTTGCATCAGAAGTTCTTCAAGAGAGAAGTTCTATTTACTCATCATTCTCTAAAGATCAAACATCAGAAGCTTTATCAAAAGTGCTAGCAATTGGAACTTCTGCAGGTGGAGCTAGGGCAAAAGCAGTTATAGCTTGGAATCCTCAAACAAAAGAAGTTCGTTCTGGCCAAGTGAAAGCAGAGAAAGGATTTGAATATTGGCTACTAAAATTTGATGGAGTGAACTCTAACAAAGATAAAGAATTGAATGACCCACAAGGGTATGGAGCAATAGAATATGCCTATTATTTGATGGCAAAGAGAGCTGGTATCACGATGAATCCCTGCCAACTACTTCAAGAACATGAAAGGCAACATTTTATGACAAAGCGATTCGACCGCCACCCTAATGGTGAAAAATTGCACATGCAAACACTATCAGCTCTTGCTCATCTTGATTACAATCAAGCTTCTGTACATAGCTATGAAGATGCTTTTTTGGTCTTGAGGCGGTTGAAGTTATCTCAAGATTCCCGAGAAGAACTATTTAGAAGAATGACTTTCAATATTATTGCACGTAATCAGGATGATCATGTGAAGAATATTGCATTCCTTATGGATAGAAGAGGTAAGTGGTCTCTTTCTCCAGCCTATGATGTTTCTTATAATTATCAACCTCAAGGTATATGGACTGGAAAGCATCAGATGAGCATGAATGGAAAAAGAGATAATTTTACCTTAAAAGACTTCTCAGAAACTGCTAAATTTGCACAGATGGTACGAGGACGAGAGGTTAATATAGTAAATGAAGTGAGTGAAGCTGTTTCCACTTGGAGTGAAATCGCTTCACAGGTTGAGATCCCTAAGAATCGAATACAAGAGATACAAAAGAATCACAGACTCAATTTACATTTTTAAATATATTGGTTTTTAAATCAACATATTAGTCGAATCATAATAATAGAAATGCTATATATCGACAAATATGGCGATAAATGTTTATTCTAGTTGTGTGTAATTTACAAAGAAGGTATCTACTTGGTTAAGATTAATAACAATTAGATGTAACATTAAAATCTGAATGTAATTATTAAAAAGTTATAACATTATGGGCAAGTTAAAGACATATGAATTTTCTTGTGTTATAGTATGTTTCTCTGGTAGTAAGAGTAGCCATATTCCAAGAATACTCATTAGTGATCTTCAACACTACCTCTTTTTATCAAGCTTTACTTATACTCACCTGAGGAGGTTCTATTTTTGAATACTTATATGAAGATCAACTTTCAACCACTTTATCGGATTGCCCAATATTCTCTTTTATTAATGATCATTCTTATCCCAATTCAAATTATTGTCTTTGTCTTATCTCCACCACCAGAGACAGTAGTCGGGTTTTTTACACTTTATGAACAAAGTCCCTTTCTAGGTCTTTTAAGTTTAGATTTTCTTTATATGTTTACCAATATGATAAATGTAATCATGTACCTATCTCTAGGGGCTCTCTTATATCGAGAAAAGCCTGTTATGATTATCTTAGCATTAATACTTGGCCTCATTGGTATTGCTTGTTATTATCCATCCAATCCTTCTTTTGAAATGCTCACTTTAAGTAAGCTCTATTACCAAGCATTACCTGGAGAGGGAGGTGTGTATATAGCAGCTGGAGAAGCTTTAATGGCTGGTTATACAGGTACTGCGTTTAATGTCTATTATGTGTTAAGCACTATATGCCTAATTCTCTTTTCTTTTGCAATTTATCAAAGCTCTTTATTCAAAAAATCGATAGGGGTGTGGGGCTTAATCTCTGGGTTCTTCATGATTATACCCTCTTCTGCTGGTCTCATAGGGATGATTTTTTCTTTATTATCTCTCATCCCTTGGATGGTGTTTATTGCATTGTTGATGATGGTTTTTAGAAAGTATTCTCTTAATAAAAGAGAAGATAATAAGAGTTAGGTATAGGAAAATTCATTGACATATTTCTCTAGGTGATGTAGCTTTTTAATTGTAGAGATTGGCTATGAAGGCCAAGGAAGGTGAAGGGGTTTGACTTGTCATACCGAGTAACACTCTACCCCTCGTGCTGGTGAAGTGGCCGAGCTATTGCAGCTTGGAAAGTAGCCAACACTATTAATATGGGCTGTTGCAAAAGTAATTTCTACTTAGCAGCAGCCTCTTTTATTATTTATGAAATTTTCATGGCTATGAGACTCAAAAAAAGACCTACTCGAACGAGTAGGCCTATCAATCTATAATTATATGTTTAGGAGGGAAATTTAATCTGCTACAACTTTAGCAACAATAGTTCCTT
>SABI01000513.1 GCA_009929055.1 Spirochaetia bacterium
CAATAAGCCTGAGGGGGTCTATTATCTGCTTGATGAATGGAGGGATAACTATGAGAATGGTAATCTGCTTGATGATGATAGTATCTATGATAAGAATGGAGACTTGAATCTTGAGAATGTAGAGAATGGTCTTAAATGGACTGAAGCTCTCAATAACAGATTTACCAATCTTAGTACAGAACAAAGGTTGGAACTTCTACAGGATGAAAGGATATGGAAGACATTGAATAAGCTCCTTAATATGATTGGTATCAATGCTCATCAGGGTGTATTATTGGATGCTCTTACTAACATAAAGCAATATGAAGGTGGTACTGCAACAGACCCAATTATGCTGCTTCTTCCTCAATTAAATATCATATTCAGTGGTGTAAAAAAAGGTCAGGTTAAATCTGAGACTCTTGAAGATGGAACTGAAAAGAGAGGGGATTTGATAAATACCTTTGGTTCTGCTTATAACAATATAGCTATGATGCTTGCAGAAGTAACAGAAGATGCCATTGAAAGTAGTGTGAGAGAAAATGATAAGTCATACTATAGCCATGTTACTCCTAACTATCTTGGTAAGTTGATTAAACAGCTTAAGAATGTTATGGGTAATGAAGCAAGGTTCAAAGAGTTTATTGAAAATGAATTTAAACAGTATGAATGGTTCTATAAGGATGGTAGATGGAGAAATGACTGGATTGAGCAACTGGTAAATAACCCTGAAATGAGAAGAGGATTGAGCCATAAGGTTCTACTTAACTCAGATAAGGTTGCATATCAGAACTGGGATGATTTGGATTACACCTTAGTATTACTGACAGAATACTTTGGAGACCCAGATAACAGTAAATCTGATATTCAATGGGCTAATTACCATGTGCCAATTCTTTCAGATAGTCCTTCTGCTGAGTTCATTAGATTCAGGAAGTATGATAATCATAGCATTATTGGAGAAGATGGTGAGTATATGAAGTATGATGATATTATCCTTGATAGGATGGTTGATTTGGTTAATCAAGAGGTAGATAGAATAGCTCTTGTAAATCAAAGAGACATTGAATACCAAAAGGGTAATCCAAATGTTGCTCCTATTGCAAACTATGATATAGTAAGGGAGAAGGATGGTACTATTAAGAGTATTGGTGGTGCTGAATTTAAGTTCCTTACAGCTCTGAATGATGTAAGATATGACAATGGTGAGACTTTTCTTGATAGGTTCCAGAGAATCCAGAATGAAGGAACTGGTGCTGAGCTAAGAGAGTTCATCAGAGAATCAGTAAGAGAAGCTCTTGACAATGAGTTTGAACAGACTTACAAAGAATGGGCTAAAGCTGGTTTACTTGAAGAACTGCCTAATGGTAAGTACAAATATCTTGGAGTAATTGGTGTAAATGCTGGTCAAAGCTCTTATAACAGGAATACAGCAACTTCTTTGAATAACGCAAAGAAGGCTCTTGGAGGAATGTGGACTACAGAGATGGATATTCTTTTAAGGGATTACAACAATAATAATCCAGTGGATGATAGAAGGGCAACTACTCTTTTTGAAAG
>SABI01000514.1 GCA_009929055.1 Spirochaetia bacterium
ACCTTGTACTCTCTTGAGCAAAACTAAATACTCTATGCCTTACAAACTCATGACTTACACCTCTATCACATATAAACTTAACTGTGATTCTCTTCTTATGATACTCTGTGGGTTCACAGATATACTTCAAGTCATCAAGCCAATCATTCTCTACAAGTACTCTAAGATTAGTAGTAATATAAACATCTGCATAATTACCTCTTCCTATCCACATAGCTTCACTATATTTATTGTGAAAATACTCACTTAACGGATTACTATTTTCAGTAGCTTTACAATATAAATATACAGTACCATGCTCCAACATAGCACCATGACCTGACTTAATCATTCGTTCCACAAACTCTTTAGCAGAAGTTTCTGTTATCTTATCCTCAGATTTATAACATACTCTTCCTGCCCTTTCAACCTGTTTGTAAACTCCTTCAAGACCTTCTTGTTGGTCCCAAATTTCAAAACTGGACTTACACAACTTCATAACCTATCCTCCTCCTATCTTTGACCCATCTACAAAGAGTGGCTTTACTCATTCCTAATTCCTGAGCTGCCTCTTTTATAGATGGGTATGTTACACCATTAATTCTTACCATAATCTTTTTCTTTTCAGCCATTTTAGCCTTGGTAGTATCAGATGCTTTTCTGCCAAGATGGGCTTGCCTTATCCTATTCCTAATCTCCTCTGAGTGAGTTCTACCATAGAATCCATTAGAGGCTCCACCCCATTTACCCCTTCTACTTGCTGATATTTTTCTTTTAGTCTCCTCAGACCTGATATGTCTGTCTACTATAGAATCTAAGTTATATCCTTTATCAGGATTACAACTAACTAAAGAGGTTATCAGTTCCTGCTCCTTAGTTCTAATATCTTCAAGAGAAGTTCCTACATACAGAATGGTATATTCAAAGTTTGAATCACCATATTTAGTATAAGAACTTTGCAAATGTAAGTTCTCATGCTTACCTATCTTGAGCTTGGAATGGTGCTGTCTCCACCTATAAATGAAAGAAGTTACAGTACTTCCTATATAGACTTTGCTATTCACCAAATTCCTTATCTGATATACACCTTTCTTTTTCAGTATCTCTAAATCAGTAACATTTATAACCATGCTTATTCTTTTCTTGCAAAGTTACTAATATTTAATGAATTTAGCAATACCTAAACAGAAATATTAATAGGCTATAGACAGCTTGGTTTAATTAATTTCATTCTTCCAATATTACAATTTCATCAAAATCAACTTTCTTAGGAAAGTCCTGTCTTCTCACCTTCTTTTCAAGGGCTTCCTTAATTTGTTCCTCCTCTGCATCTGGGGGTAATTCAACCTCATCATAATATGATATGGTTACACTCACAAACCTCTTATGTTTTACATCAAGAGGTTGATTCCAAGGTGCTCTGGGGTCTTCATCAGCCCCTAATGGTGCATTATTCATTCTCTTTTCCTTTTTTTAAGTTTCTTAATTTTTGAGCAAACTGATGATTGGCATAAATTAGGCAAAAAGAACTGGACGCTTTTAATTTTAATTTTAGCCAT
>SABI01000111.1 GCA_009929055.1 Spirochaetia bacterium
TTTCACAATTAAGCCTCTAAAAACAAACCCTTCGATTAAGCTAATAATGTATGTCAGGGAGATTATTGCCGACCACCATAGAGGCCTGCCCCCCTTACCGAGGTCAATGTAATTCTTATGTAGTAGATTAATGGACGAATACGAAGAATTACGCTTGGTCAATTTCAGTTTCACTCTATGTAATGGTTTCACCACAGTGGTGAAAGGAGTCTTTTTAATGAAAGTAATTTCCACAATTAATGTTAAGGAGTATGAACAGCTCAGTAACAGCTTGGCAAGAATCCCTTTGATAGACCGTTTGGACTATCTGCATGACAAGCAAGGTGGGTTCCTTGCACTTCTTATTTCCAAAGTTGCAAAAGAAATAAGGCTTGATGTGACCGTCATAAAGAGGGCGTTTTTATCCATTATCATCAAAGTCGTCACTGAAATTAAGAATAAGAACAGGACCGCGGATTAAGCTTTCCTGTAATTATTGCTCTCTACATATCAAAGGAGTCGGCTAAACAATGTGAACGGCTCGACGTTGGCTACCTGGATTTGTCTGGAAGCTGTAGACTGTTGATCTACTGTTTGTATGTGAGCGATCAAGGACACCCAAACAAATTTGCAAAGAAACGTACAGTTAAAACCAGATTCAATCCTTCCTCGAAAGTATCATCGTTGATTCTTAGGGAAATCATGCGTGGTTTAGCCTATTGGTGGAAACTGAGCCTCCTTTCAGACAAACTGCAGCATCATTGAATGAAATCTTTAGATTGTTGAAGTCAGAATCAATACTATCGACAAAAAGGTTCATAAAGATTCTTCATGCATATGAAGTTTACCCATACAATTAGTTTAATTAGATAAAAAGTTTCTGTTGAATTACAAATAAAGATTCTTTTGTGGTATGATACTTCTTATGAATCGTTCTAAAAGCTCTTTATTTATATATATCTCTTTATTATTTCTTGTGTGTACCCTTTCAAGTATCCACTCTATCTCTTTTATCCCAAATTCTGCCCCTTTTGATCCTAACAATACGATGCTCTTGTTGGGTGAAGAGGACTTAGAGAAAGAAAATCAATTTACGTATAGTGATGAAGAACCTCGCTATACAATAAAACTTTCTACTATGGGAAGGGGTGATCCTTTATATGTGTGGTTTGGGCACTCTGCAATAGTGATTGATGATAAAGTAACAAATCGTAGTGTGATGTATGATTATGGCATTTTTAGCTTTAATGAGGGGTTTTATAAAACTTTTGCATTAGGAAGATTGTGGTATGAATCATGGGCCACAGATACACTAATGAGGTTTGCTATCGCCAGTGAAGAGGATCGTAATATCTCATTAGTTACGTTAGATTTGCCACAAGATGTTGCCCTAAATGTCTTAAATTTTGTCAATAAAACAATGCAAAAAGAGTACTCTACCTATCTTTACCACCATTATAAAGAAAATTGTTCAACAAAGATTAGAGATATTATCGACATAGCAACCAATGGGGAATTTAAAGAGTTTGCAACAGAGGTACCCTCTGCTTATACTATTCGTGAACTGGTTTCGCTTCACACAGCTAGTAACCCTTTTATCCACTTCACCCTTAACTTTTTACAAAACAGATCGATAGATACCCCAATTACTCTATGGGAGGCGATGTTCTTACCTGAAAAGTTAGAAGAAGGAGTCTTAACATTTAATAGACAGCGGATAGATGGCTCTTCTATACCCCTATCCCTTAATAGGGAGGTTATTCATGCAGCTCCTCTTGGAATCAGACCAGAGAATAATCAGTCAATGCTTCAAGCAAACCTTATTATGTTCTTCTCATCAATTCTTTTGTCCCTCTTCATCTTCTTCTTTCGCCGGGGGATGGAGAATACCCGATTTATCGGGATGAAAAGGTTCTACAAAACAATCTATTCTCTCTTAAGTATTTCATGGACTCTTGTGGGATCAGTATTCTCCCTTGTCCTTATCTTCATGATGGTAATGAGTAATCATGATGTCACCTACTTTAATGAAAATATCCTCATTATCTCCCCCCTTACTCTACTACTCCTCCTTTCAAGTATAAAAAGAGTCTTTTCTAAAGAAACTGATTACCGATTTTATGAAAGTGTTAATACTATCGCCCTCTCCCTTATAGGGGTATTAATTGTCGCTAAGGGGCTATTTCCTTATTACCTGTATCAACATAACTGGGATATTTTAGTGGTAATGGTTCCCCTTTATCTAATGAACTCTACCTTTGTTCATCGTTTCTATAAAAAAAGAAAGAGAATAATTAACAATAAAACTTGGTAGATAGCTTACACTTGAGCACCTCTTCTTTCCATGCTATGGTGGGGCCATCATATAGTTGTAGGTAGTGCACAAATGGATGTAAATCTAGAATCAAAAAGTACATATAGTCTTTTTGAAACCCCCTTAGTTCATCAAAGTTCCTTCTGGTCTTCTGTCAAACAAAAGCAAGGGTATAAATCGTTAGCTTTCGATATCAAGGTAAAGGTGAGTGACCTCTATTGCAATCTCCCCTCTAGTGGTTATATTGTCGATGATGTTCATATTATTTTGCAACCGATTAACAGAGATTACTCAATAGGGTATGTCCCTTATGGCCCCCTTATCTCACCAAATGAAGAACTGCGGGGAGACTTCATTGAAGAACTTAGTGAACAATTAAAAGAAACTCTTCCTAAACACTGTGCCCTTATTCGCTATGACTTGCCATGGGAGAATCCTTTTACTAAAGAGATTTCGATAGAAAGCCAGCAAGTCAGGATGAATTGGGGAACACATAATCATAACATCCGTAAGAGTATGAGTGACACCCTTCCTAGTACCACCCTCATCATAGATCTCACTCGAAGTGAAGAAGAAATTCTCTCATCAATGAAACAAAAGACTCGCTACAATATTAACCTTGCAAAGAGAAAAGGGGTTGAAGTAAGAATTGGTGGAATAAAAGATTTTGCTCTATTTTATGATCTTTACCGTCAAACTGCCTTAAGAAATAATTTCACCCTCCATGAAAGCTCCTTCTTTACCCCATTTTTTGAGGTAAAAGAGGAAGGGTATTCATCCACACTTCTTATAGCTTCACTCAATAATGAACCCCTTAGTGCTATGTTTCTTACCCTTGGAGGTAAAAGAGCTACCTATTTATTTGGAGCAAGCAGTAATAATCATAGAGAGTCGATGAGCACCTATGCTCTTCAGTTTAAGGCGATGCAAATAGCCAAGGAATCAGGATGCGACTCATACGATATGTTTGGGATAGCCCCTTCTCTCGAGAAAGGGCACCCTATGAGTGGATTAAATCAATTTAAACTTGGCTTTGGAGGATCTATCTTTCATAGAATGGGATGTTGGGATTACCCAATAGAGAAGGAAGTAGCTTCATCTTTTATAGATTATGAAATGACGGCTAAAGGGTATCATCTATAATATGAAGTGAGAGGGAGCTGTTGCTCCCTCTATCCATCATGGCTATTTCTCTACTATCTTAGTCCCTTTATCATCATAAAGGGCACCATAAATATTTTCTGGATTTGTGATGAGGCCAACATTTCCTGTAGATGTCACAAAGTCCATCATAGCCTGAACTTTGGGAAGCATGCTTCCTGGGGCAAAGTGTCCTTCATCCACATATTGTTGACACTCTTCTAAGGTGATAGTACTTAAATCAACTTGCTCTGGCCTACCGTAATGGAGGGAGACCTTTTCTACAGCAGTAGAGATAACAAACATGTCGGCTTTAAGTTCTTTTGCTAATAGAGCTGCTGCTAAATCTTTATCAATAACAGCCTCTTTTCCCTCTAAAGAACCATCAGTATGTCGAACAACAGGAATTCCACCCCCTCCAGCTGCTATAACGATGATATCATTATTGAGAAGTGTTCTAATTGTCTCAAGTTCTACAATAGAGACAGGTTTTGGGGAAGCAACTACCCTTCGATATCCTCTTCCCGCATCTTCCATCACATCCCATCCATCTTGTTTTCGGTGCTCAGCAGCATCTTGTTCACTCATGAAAGAACCTATTGGTTTACTTGGCTTCTTAAAAGAAGGATCTTCTGGATGTACTTCAACTTGAGTAACAACTGTTGCAACTTGTTTAGAAAGATTTACCCTATTAAATTCATTTAAAAGAGCCATTTGGAGTTGATACCCAATAGCCCCTTGAGTATCAGCAACACAAGAATCTAATGGAACAGTATGTAAGATTGATTTAGCATATTCAGCACGTAATAAGATAAATCCAACTTGGGGACCATTTCCATGGGCAATTACTACTCTATGCCCCTTTTCTACTAATTTTACAATATGAGAAGCTGTTTTTCGTGCTGCTTCATATTGACTTACTACACTGACATGCTTTGCATCTTCTATAAGAGAATTCCCCCCTATAGCAATGACAATTAACTTACTTTTTTCCATCTTTTTCTCCATATATTGAGGCCTCTTACACCTACAATCTTAGTGTTGTTTCGCTCATTATAATACAACAGGGTTGCAACAAAATGCAACACTTTTTTTATCTTGGGTTCCGGTTTCCTCATCTGGAATATATAGATAGATACTGTTAGTATTATAAGAGTGAGGAGAAAAAGAGTATGAGTAATGATACCACTATCGGTTCTAGATTCATTATCACCCTTAAGGGAGATAGACTAGATGAGTCATTCCCTTTTATTATTCGCGATTATCACATTAATAAGGTTCTCATCCGAGGACAAAACATGAGAGATGAAAAGCAGCTTATACATCTTATTGGTGAGATAAAAAAAACTATTAGAGAACAAACTGAAAGTGAAGCTTTCATTATTCTTGAGTATAACCATACTACTTCTCAAGTGCTTCACACCTTTATGACCCCTATTGCCCATCCTTTAGCCCTAAGTGCTACTTCTGATGAAGGCAATGCCTACAGTATTGGCAAGCTTCATGGAAGTGAATTAAAGAACCTTGGCTTTCACGCAATTATCGCTCCATCGATGGAACTCCATTCGAATGTAAACAGAGAGTCAACTGATATGAGTTTTGGTAATGTAAAGGATGTAGTGAGTCGCTTCGGCATTGCAATGCAAATTGGCTATATTGATGGGGGAATTATCCCCATTTTATACAACTATCCAGGAAAGAGTGCTGTCTATACAGAAGATGAGGCCTCTATCGGAATAAATGACAAAACTATTCAAGAACTCAAAGAGAATGAATTATATCCATTTGAAAGGGCAATTGAAAAAGGGGCAAAAGCTCTCTTAGTTGCCCCCTACTACTATAAAGCATATTCTGATGAGCCCATTATCGCAAGTATGTCTTATCAGTTAATAAGTGAGTATACTCGAGAAGAATTAGGATATGAAGGACTTATCATTTCCCCTTTTGTTGATGATGAGTCGTTATTGAACCACATTCCGTTAGAAAGAATTGCTATTGAGAGTCTAAAAAGTGGATGTGACCTCATCCTTATTTCATCTCATTATGAGAATATTCAACGAGTATATGCCTCTATTGAGGAATCCCTTGACACATCGTATCTCTCATCAACTCTTCATCAAGAGAGTCTCTCTCGAATAGAAAGCACCACATCTAATACCTCATTTGATGTTGAAATTGACAAGGCGAGTCATAGTGCAATTGTGAAAGCAATTATTGAGCGCTCTATCACCCTCTTACACTCAACTGATGGAACAATCCCCCCTCTTGGCGACAATCCAATCTTCTTAAGTAAGAAAAGTGAAGGCCTTTCCTTCGCTTTCTGGTGCAAAGAGAACATCGGTGGAGAAGCTTTTTTGTTTGAAGAGGAGATCGAAAGTAGTGAAATTAACAGATTAATAGAAGAAGCGAGTGACAACTCCTCTATCATCATTGCCCTCAAAAATGGATATGCTCACCCTAAAGAACTATCTCTAGCAAACTCTCTTGGGGCTACGGGAATCCCCACAATAGCTGTTTCCCTCGAAGATCCATACGATGTTTTATTTTTACAACCTTCAATCTGTTCTATTGCTATTTATGAGGAGTCCCTTTATTCATATGAGGGCCTAAGAAAAGTATTAACTGGAGAGCGCAATGCAACAGGAAATCTCTCCATTCATTGGTAGATTATCTCTTTACCAACTATCGAGTTTTCGCTATGGTAATCTTTAAACGCATGCAATAAGGATAAAAAAGTGGAAAAAAGAGATAATAAGTTGATGGTGTTATTTGCTTTATACATTACTTCAATGGTGTTAGTGAATACATTAGGGAGCAAAATAACAACCCTTGGCTCTGTGAGAGCTTCGGTTGGGGTCTTTTTTGTCCCTATTCTCTTTCTAGTAACCGACATCATTGGAGAGGTCTACGGAAGAAAAACTTCTGCATTAGTGGTGAATATTTCAACTGGGATGTTGGTTTTTATGTTTTTGATGATGGGATTGTGTATTGTTCTGCCACCAAACGCAACATGGGGCTTACAAGAGAGTTATGTAGCAATCTTTAGCTCATCTATGAGAATGACAGTAGCCTCCTTAATCTCTTTCTATATCGCTCAGCACATCGATGTGTTTACTTTTTCCTTTATTAAAAAAATTACCAACAATAAATATTTATGGATTCGCAATAATGTGAGTACCATGGTAAGCCAGTTATTTGATACTACCATCTTTATGTTTATTGCCTTTTATCATATCACCCCTAAATACACCCCCTCTTTTATCTTCTCCCTCATACTCCCCTACTGGGCTTTTAAAGTTCTTTTTGCCTTTCTCGACACTCCCCTTTGTTACTTAGGAGTCTATTGGTTAAAAAAAGATGCTTCAAAGAAAGAGGTAACAGGCATTTGAGTCTATACATATTTGGAGACAGCATTACAAACGGAAACTATGGCATTGGGTATAAAGAGTACCTGAGTGAACACTATGTTACAAAAGGGTATGATGGAGCAACTCTAGGGAAGATTCTCACCTTTAGTCATGCTCACCTAAGAAAGATAGAGCACAACAATGTGAAAATTGTCTATCAAGGAGGGGCTAATGACCTCCTTTTTACCTATTTCTCTCACTTCTCAAATGGATGGTCTTCTTATATTAAGAAAAAAGAGGCAATAGAGGATTCAATTGAGCAATGGAAAATTTCTATTGAGAAGAAGGTGAAAACCATACAGACAACGTATCCCTCTTTTACCCTCTATCTTTGTACTATTGCCATTGAAGCCTCTTTTAGCCATAGTGAAATAATGAGTCTTACAGTTGAATATAACAAGGCGATAAAGGAGATAGCAGCACATCTTTCTATTGGCGTAGTTGACCTCTTTGCCTCTTTCTCTTCTTTATTAGAAGATAAAGTAGTAGGAGACTATATTGCCCCAGGAGAAGATTCTCTTAGGCTCGATGCCAAATATATTAACAAAGATGAAGATAAAGCAGCCTCTTTAAGTGAGTCAAGGAATCTTGTTCTTAGTGTAGATGGGCTTCATCCAAACAAAAAAGGGGCAACTTGTATCGCAAAGACTATTATGGATGAGGTGTTTATCTAATATTTATCTAATTTAGACTACACGTAAGGCCCTAGTTTTATTACATTACATAAGACTAATTAAATTTATTACATACCTGTGGAGGATTTTCTATGGCAGAAACAGAACTTATGCCCGTTGAGCAAACGCTCCCCCGCAATTTATTTATACTCCCTCTCGTTGGAAACCCAATATTTCCTGGGTTATTTACCCCATTAGTGGTAGAGAGCAAAGAGGATATAGAAATTGTCAATCAAGCTTTAAATCATGGAGGCAACCTTGGCCTCTTATTGGTGAAAGATGAGAATAAAATAGACTATGAAGCTGATAACATGTATCGGGTTGGAACAGTCGCGAAAATAATCAAACGAATTAAACTTCCCGATGGTGGAATGAATATCTTCATTTCAACAATGAAACGCTTTCAAGTGAAAGACTTTCACTCAGGGGGGAAGTTTATTATAGCTGATGTTGAGTATCTTGAAGATATTGAAGATAACCCAACCGAACTTAAAGCATGGACACGTCAACTCATTAATGAAACAAAGAAGTTAAGTAGAGGAAACCCTCTCTTTACTGAAGAGATGCGTCTTAACATGGTTAACATCGATCAAAGTG
>SABI01000112.1 GCA_009929055.1 Spirochaetia bacterium
CTTGATAGGATAGAGAAAAAGCCTATGTATCATTTTTTCCCCCATACTAAAACCTATTCAATAGGGATGTTAGGATGTAATATGAGGTGTCAATTTTGTCAAAATTATCATATAAGCCAAAAACCCTATATTGATACCTATAATGGAATACATCGGGTAGATATTCCTCATCTTATTGATGATATGAAACAGAATAACTCTATAGTAATGAGCTATACCTATAGTGAGCCAATAGTATGGCAGGACTCTATGATTTCTATTGCAACAGAAGTTAAAAAAGAGGGGATGTACAATCTCGTTGTAACAAATGGGACGTTTTCTCAAACTGCTCGAGATAGAGTTACTCCTTTGGTCGATGCAATGAATATTGACCTCAAAGGGGATGAAGCTTTTTATGCACATTATACTCATTCTTCTCACGCTTATAGGTCAGTTATTGATTCAATTCAACATTTTGCTCACCAAGAGGGGATAGTGTTAGAAATAACAACCCTTATTATTGAACCAATTCACACTAAAGAGATGATAGAAGAGATAGGGAAAAAGTTAAAAGAGATAGGGGTAAAAGTATGGCACCTTTCACGCTTCTTCCCTAATTATAAGATGAAAGAGATGAAACATACTTCTGTAAGTTATCTAGAAGAGATGGTCAAGATAGCAATCAATTGTGGTATTGAGCATGTCTATAGAGGAAATGTAAGTATAGATGATGATAAAGTTATTACTTGTGCTTCCTGTGGGACTCTTATTGAAAGGTCTTTGTACAAAACATTAGCAAGTTATAACGGGAAACTTCATTGTCCAATCTGTAATCATCAAGTATATGGAAATTTTAATTATACTCTAGCTCTATAACTATCTCGCTCTGATATTCTCCAGCAAGAAGTGGCACCTGGGGTATATTTACCCCCGATATTCCAATTTCTATAAAATCGTACCATGTATTATTTCCACTTGGAGTAGGAACAGGGATACTAAACTTTTTATAACTAGGATTTGTTCGCCCAGGAACATGCACTTTATAGGTAAATGATGAAGGGGAAGTCTGATGATAAAAAGCAAAATCTCCTGTTGTTGGGTTTATTTTAGGAGATATTTTAAGGGAATAATTTCCAGTAGAAGTTGAATCATTACTAGTAAAAGTGACTGAACCCACAAGGAGAGAATTCCCAGTTTGTTGAAGAAGTGGTACATTAATGTTATCGGCACTTGGATAGCGATCAATTGTGAGGTTAGTTACTATTGGGTCAGCTACATTTGATTTCTTCTTGTAATAAAGAGCTACTGGGTAAGTAAATTCTCCTAACAGTAATTGGTTACTTGTCCCATACTCAGCATAAATTTTCAGGTTAAGAAAAGAGGTATAACTTCCTTTATATGGATTAAGGTTTCCATTTGGTAGTGTAACTTGCAAACCTACGTTGCTTCCTAAATACCAATTCAAGCTCTCAGTAATAATTGTTGTTGTTTGGGTGAGAGTTTGATTACTTCCTTGATGGTTTACTACAAACCCCAAATCCATATATTTCTGGGCAGCGGTTACATGTTCAAGCCTTGCTCTTGTGGTGGTACTTGTATAGACAAATGTAAGAGTGCTTTCTTCAGGTCCCCATATCTGGTCAGAATTAATCCAAGAAGAAGTTGAAGCATAGTTTGGGTTTCGGTTTATACCAAAGCTACCAAGGTAGTTATTATAGGGTCCTAAATAGCTAATATCTGCATCACCACTACTTAACCATAAATGCTGATCAAGAATAAATGTAATATCATACCATGCAGGGTCTACTGCTGCTTGCACAGAGGTCGAAATGAGTATAGTAGCAATAATTGTTAGTAATATATTTTTCTTCATACCACATCCTATTAAATAATAATACTTCTAAATGGATGATGAAACAAGTTTCTTTGTCTTAATATATTATAACTTCTCACATTTATAACTAGTTTCTTATTTTTCTTAACTTTATCTTTTGTTCGATTGTTTCTGTGACAAGGATTACAGGGGGGAGGATAAATAATGTTGCGAGCATAGTGTTTAACAGAGATGTAGAGACGAGGATTCCAAAATATCGAATAGGGGTGTAAGAGCCAAAGCCAAGCATTGAAATGCCCAATACTATTGCTGCTGTTGTAAGTAAGATTGGCCGACTTGTTTCATGAATAGTCTCTCTTAATCGTAGTCTCACATTCTGATGTTTAGTCTCTATTACCTTATTTTTATATCGGATAAGAAAGTGAATAGCATCATCAATTCCAACACCAATAGTAACACTCGTAAATCCTATTGTGATGATATCGAAAGGGATACGAGTGAAAAACATGAAGATATAGTTAATCATGATACCCACAACTATGGGGATGATGCTAAAAATCCCAAACTTGAATGATTTAAATGAAATTGCCGAGACAAGGAATACAAGGATAAACGATATCATTGTTGATAAGTATTGATCTTCAGTAATTCGCTCACTAAAAGCAATTGCATCAGCTCCATTTCCCCAAATTTCAATAGTAGTCTCTTTGGGGAGCAAATGGGTAAGACTTTGAGCAACATCATTGATACGCATTGCACTTTGGACTGTTTCAACATCTTGCTCAAGAACATCCCATGCACTAGTTATAAGGGTGATTTCATTCCCATTTTCATTAATTAATAAACTCAATGTTGTTGCATTAGCAGAGTCTTTACTTAAAATTGTCATAAAACGGTTTAAGAGGTTAATAAGACCATTAGAGTCAGGAATTTCTGACTTCCCTGAGTAAATTTTATTCATAAAAGCTACATATTGAGCATAACTTAACATATGAGAAATATCTTTAGATTCTTCTAAAAACGCCTTCTCATATTGATAAACTTTCTGTAAATTAGCTGGCTCTAAAAAGAAATTTTTCTCATCTTTGGGCCCTTTAATTGTAATATAATGACTCGTTGTTCCCTTAAATGTTTTTGTAATGGAGAGAGAGTCGACAATAATGGGTTCTTTGCGAGGGAAATAGCTCATGTAATTAGTTTCTAGGGCAATATGATTTTTTGTAAGGAAAAATCCAAGTACAATGATGAGGCTAAGAGAAAGGAAAAGAATCCATCTTTTCATGACTACTCTGCTTATTATTCTACTCATGTAGGCAATAGGGCCCTTTTCAAATTGGGCCATGTGGTGATCTTTTGGAGCTATGGTGATGGTGAGAATTGCTGGAAGATAGGTAACAGAGAGAATCGCACAGAAAGTAATTCCTATCGACACACTTATTCCAAATTCTTTAAATGCATTAGTTCTTGCAGTCAATAAACTGATAAATCCAATTACATCAGTAATACAAGCCAAGATAATTGTTTTACCAATTTTATTTACAGCTTTGTTAATATAGTTAACTTCTCCATCATGGTAACTTTGGAAGTATTCACTAAGCACATGAATTGAGTAGGAAGAACCAATTGTGAGGACTAATACTGGGGTAATAATATTGACCACGGTAAGTTTATATCCAAGAATCGCCATTGCTCCAAAGGTCCATATAATTCCAATTACAGATAAAGAGAAGGGGATAAATGAGGCCCTTTTTGCCCTAAAAGAGAGGTAATAAACAGCTAAGATAACCAGAAAGCTTAATGAAAGGAGGGTGATAAGATCTTTAGAGAGGTACTCCATGATCCTTTTTGCAATTACCTGGTCTCCTGTCATATAAATGTCCGCATAATTTTCTACATCACTAAATATAGTGTGAATTTCATCAATAAGAGCTGGCTGATCTGGAAGAAGCATGAAACTAAAAATAAAAGCATCATACTCATCTGAGACAAGGAGACCTTTTACGATATCATCATTTTTTACCCTCTCTTCAAAGCTCTTAGCTAGTTCACTTGTCCATCCTGTCCCTTCTATTAAGTCAGTCATTGCTCGTGTGAGAAGGCGGGTTCCTTTTTTTTCTATAGTGATAAAATCAAAAATTGAAGTAACAGCTCCCACATTCTCATTAAGTTTCATTTTATCAACAGCGTCGTAGATACTGCTAAGGACCTCTTTATCAAAAAGGCGGTCACTTTTTACCATTATTATATGTTGAGAGTTGAAATTATCATTTTTTTCTTTAAATTCAACGTACTCTATACTAGTTGGAGGGATCATCTCAGTATAGTCAGAACTAAATTGAAGCCACATTACAGCAAAAAGACCCAATGCTACGGTAGCTAACCCAACTAAGGTGACGGTAAGACGAGGATGGGATTGTATTTTTTTGATAAGTTTTTCAAGATAAATATACATACTGTTCGCATTTTAGACGGTTTTTATTATAGTGGGCAAGTCTTTTGTGTAAATTATGACAAAGATGTCATACAAAACCCATTTTTTTACATTGATAAGATGAAAAGAGTAAGAAAAAATAATTGGATGAATTGTGGAAATATTTTTTGGATAAAAAAAAGATAACCACCAATGTGATTATCTTTTAAGTAGTTAACTTATTTTAATATCTATTTTTCTTAGGACGTTTTGATTTAAATGAGTCTGAACGATACTTTCTTCGAGGTTCTTCTTCCTTAAATGCAGAATCGCTATAACGTGGAGGCCTTGATCCTTCAGAAGGACGGCGTTCCCCTCGAGAGCTATGATTTGCAAGATGTTTCCCATTTGGGTTATCAGGACGAGCTCTCGTAATAACAGGTTTGCCATCACTTTCCATATCACTAAAAGTTGAAAGAATTAACTTTGCAGCATCAGTACGGGCGGTGACAAATGAAAAGTCTTGCATCACTTGTACATCGTTTAGCTCAGCGTCACTAACTTGGGTGTGTTCTTTGATAAAGTCGACTAAGACTCGTTTTGTCATGCCATGGTTAAACCCACGAGCGATGAAAAGCCTTGTATCATCTTCTGTAGAACCCCGACGATTCCAATTATCTCTTTTCGCGTAACGATCGTTACTTCGGCCTCGATCTCCACCTCGGTCACGATCACGGCCGCGATCACGATCACGATCAAAGTGATCATCTCTTCTGTTATTTCTTCCAGAATCTCTATTATCACCAATATTTCGATATTCTTTCACAGAAAGTTGATTACCATAATGTTTTTCTAAAAGAGTCGCAACTATTTGTTGTGCATCTTTTAAATCAAGTAAATCAGAAGCCATATCTTCATATGCTTTTTGATGAATGGTATCGAGTTCGCTCGTAATACTATCTAAAATACGTTCCCTCTTTATAGCAATAATAGTTTGCGCATCAGGGATGTTTTCTCTTGTAATATCAAAACCAACAGCTCTCTTTATGTAGGTGAATCTTCTTTCTTCAGATGGAGTAACAAAAGTAATTGCACTTCCTGTCTTTCCAGCTCTTCCAGTTCTTCCAATACGGTGTACATATGTCTCTGGGTTTTGTGGGATAGTATAGTTAATTACGTGAGTGAGATCTTGAACGTCAATACCACGAGCTGCAACGTCTGTAGCTACGAGAATAGAAATTCTCTTTTCACGTAATTTATGTAGGATTAATTCTCTTTGTTTCTGAGCTAAATCTCCATGAATTGCTTCTGCATTATAGCCTCTATCAATGAGCATTCTACTTACTTCATCACTTTGCATTTTTGTTCGACAAAAAACGAGGCCATAGAAATCGGGGGCAATATCGATTAAACGACAAAGTAAATCAATTTTTTCAGACTCTCTTATTTGATAATAGTGTTGATCAGTAAGTTTTGTGTTATCTTCTTCTCGCTCTATTTGGACAAGAGAATAATTCTTCATAAATCTTTTTGCTAATGTTAAAATTGGCTTTGGCATAGTTGCACTAAACAAAAGCATCCTTTTTTCATCAGGTATTTCACTAAGAATTGTTTCAATATCTTCTATAAAGCCCATGTTTAACATTTCATCTGCTTCATCTAAGACAGCAAATTGGACATGTGACAAATCAAGAGTTTTACGACGAATATGATCTAGTACTCTTCCAGGAGTTCCTACAACTACCTGTACCCCTTTCCTCAATCTGCGCATTTGCAAATCCATTGAGGCGCCACCATACACTGGGATAATTTGGAGATCTTGGTCTCCACGCATTGATTCTATTTCTGCAGCTACTTGTACAGCAAGTTCTCTTGTAGGACTTAAGATGATAGCTTGTACATATTTTTTTCTTACATCGACGATTTCTAAAATAGGAAGGCCAAACGCTGCGGTTTTTCCTGTTCCTGTTTGAGCTTGACCTACGACATCGCATTGTTCTTTTAAAAGTAATGGTATACAGGCTGCTTGAATGGCAGTAGGTTCTTTAAATCCCTTTTTTTCAAGGGCATCTAGCGTGCTTTGGGATAACCCAAGAGCCGCAAATTTCTCCAAATGTTGCATGAGACTCCTAAATATATATGTTGTGCTGATAAGGATATGAATATAGGCACAACCCTACTGTACACAAATGAAGTAACTTATTCAAGCCAAGTTGTCTCCATCACAAAAGATACTATAAAAAGCAGTGGTAAAAACCACATCTAGAACCAAAAATTTTCCTTAAAAAGATAGTTTTTAACCCTCATAAATTTCTAAATCAAATTCTATAATATGAAAACCGAATTGTAGATATTCTCATAATGTGACTTATACACAATATAATAGGGCTTACAACATAGAGTATTTCTAAAAATGATTTTATTAAAAAATGTAACAAGTAGGTAACCCATACTTATTTGAAAAATAAAAAATTGATAACCAATTAATTGCAAGGTATATAATTCTTAATAAAAATGGGGCAACAATGACTCCTTTATTGACAAGTTAATTTGGTAGATGTAAGATGTTTGTATAAGTGTTTCTTTTGTGAAGAGATTTTTTATTCTTTTCTATAATTGCAACATAAAAAGAAATTACATGATGCACAGCGATGTGCATGAAGTTATTCCATGACAAGTTTCACGATATGCTTGCCAATGTTTTACTGCGTATGATTTGCTTAAGGGGATGTGTTCGTGCAAACAAATGTGAATAGTAATTTTCATCAATATATAGAATCATTTTATATATATAATTACACCAATAATGAACGAATCTCAATACATTCCACATGGGTGAATCTCTTTGGAGTATTCCTTAAAAAGAGAGTTGTTATAATTTTTAGAATTCAGCTACAAATTATTCAAGTTGTCAAAAAGGGGTTTAGAGTAATCTTTACTCCATTATTCGTAGTTCACACTATACGTCAAATAATGAAAATTAACATAAAAGAAGGGGGAATTATTTAACGAATAATTACTTTTGTTAAGAACTCATAGTTCTTATTTTAGACTATCAGTAACTGTGGATCTTTAGAGATTATTGCTCTTGTACAAGAATTTTATTAGAAAAGAGTGGTAATTATTACTCGATGCAGATACTTAGGCATCGAACGATTATTTACATAATTTAGCTAGTGGAGAAAAAATGAAATTAACAACAAAGCTTGTTTTTATGTTGCTAATGATTGTTTCTGTTTTTATTTCGTGTGATTTAGAAACAACTCAATATACTGTAACATTTGATTCTAACGACGGATCTTCTATAGAAAACCAGATAATTTCTAAAAATGGAAAAATTCAAAAACCAAACGACCCAACTTATTCTGGAAATGTATTTATGGGTTGGTATGAAGATACTGATTTTGAATTTCGGTATAACTTTAATGATAGAGTAGATGAAGATATGACCCTTTACGCTAAGTGGGTAGATGGAATAGCGGTCTCTTTTGATACAGGTGAAGGCTCAAATGTAGCTACTGTAACTCTGTTGAATGCTAATCGTCTTACTCGACCACAAGATCCAACTCTACAAGGATTCACCTTTAGTGGGTGGTATAAAGATACTGATTTTAGATTCCTTTATAATTTTGATGATAGAGTAGATGAAGATATGACCCTTTACGCTAAATGGATTGAAGCATCAGCAGGTTTCATTTTTAAACCGACGCTTACTGGCAACGGTTATTATGCTGAAGCTTATGTTGGTAATGCCACGACATTAACGATGCAGTCTACGTATAATGGGAAGCCGATACTCGAACTCGGCCCATATTTGTTTTACAACAATGCAACTTTGCTGTCCGTTAATCTGCCGAGTCAACTAAAGACAATAG